>CAXTDA010000015.1:0-21511 GCA_964242935.1 uncultured Burkholderiaceae bacterium
CCGAGAACGCTTGAAATCAAGCGCCAACCTGTCCGCGACAGCGGGGCAACTCCAAAGGTCTCCCACCTCCCCGGTGGACGAAAGACGTACCTGCAGTCAACCTGACCTCCACGTAGCGCTCGCCACTGGCAAGGGCCCGCTTACAACGTGGTTGCGGGGACCCGCATCCACCGCTATCTGGGAGTCCGTCTCCTCTGAAAGTCGGTCGTCAGTACCGTGCTCCTACCGCTCGGTATTGATTACTATCAAGAACGGCAGGGGGTGTGGAGGTACTGTACGAGGTGAAAAGGCAACCCCAACAGTTCTAAAGGTCTGCTCCTGACCAGACGTCATTCGGGCGTGAGCCTTCGCTGAGATTCTGAAGTGGGGCGTAGGCGCCCGAAGACGCACGGACCAGTAAAGGCATCGATGAAGAATCCATGGCTGAAGAAAAACCCGTTTCTGAGCATCTGGCTCAGCGGCGCGAACTCAGTGTTGGGAACCGCCCGAGTCCGCGCGACGGCCGAAGCCCGCCGCCGAGGCACGACGGCGATCGCTCAGACCACGAAGCAGGTGACTGACTTTTGGACAACCGCGCTCACCGGGAAGACCCCGAAGCGCAGGAAAAGGAAGCTGTGATTGCGCCGGCGTCGCCTTGACCGGTGGGCGAGGAGCGCACCACAACTTGGTTGAAGGGTATCCCGACGCTACCTTACGGCTTCTCTGTCGCGTGCCTAGTGTAATCACTTGTCCCCTCCTGGAGGCTTCGAGCTACGGTGCGATCGGCTGGGCCGCCTCAATGGCCGCTAATGCAGTCGAGGCCGGGAGCAGGAACACCGCTCTTTACCGCGGCACGCGGCGACCAATGACCGTGAGCACCCGCGATATAGACTTATTGAGGTTCGCTCCCGGCACCGAAGCGGTCAGTCGAAGGCTTTCGCCCTACGGCCGCTTTGTAGCGGTTCCCGCCGGACGCATTTTGCACGCCTGTTCACCTTAACCAGCAATGACCGGTCGTCTACGCGGCCACGTCCGCGGTGCGCGAGCGGCGGCTACATGGGGCGTAGCAGCCACACGATGCGGAGGTGCTGGATCGCGCAGCCGCGAGGGACCGCTTCTGCTCAGGTCCAACGTGCAGTACCGACCCAAAGCAGACGGCGGATTGAAAATCCGCGCGATTCGTTGGCGAACCAGGGAGGTATATGCGGCCACCACGCGGAACCTACCCTGGCCCCTTGCTCCTCCCGCAGTTACAAACGCAACGCGTGTTACGGGGAACCTCTAGCAGAACTCGGCGCGCGCCTTCGCTTCGGCTATCAGTCATCGGCTTCGATGACTTCGCGGACCGGGTCGCCGTGCGCCTCGCAGTTTCTGGTCGCGAGGAACCGTCGAGTGTCGCTTTCTGATCAGCGCCGACGGCTGCCGCTCTTCTGTTCGGCACGCCCTGAACGTCAGCTTCCCCGGCAAAATACTCCAGGTACGCGCCATGGTTGCCGACGTCGCCGTGCGCAGGCTGGACGGTGCCGTCTGGCACCGCTTCAACGAACACGAGCCGGCCCGTCAGCTTTCGTTTTGCCCGTTGTCCCATTCTGGTCTGCACCGACCGCCGGTGCCCTCTAGCCCTGCGTCGGCGACAATGAACACACTATGGATTTCGCTCATCTTCGGGACCTGCTGGGTCCGCTCATCAGTGAATTGAAGGATGCCGGTACGCATCCGCAGCTTCCAACGATTTGCAAGAAGCTAGGGCTGCCTGCGCCTGACCCAAGTGGCTTCAAGCGCGACCGAATGATTGCAAGTTTCAATGCCTTACCGGATCCGGACCTACCGCGGGTCGCTCAAAATTTGCTGGAGCAACATCCGCCCAGTGCCGCAACGCGAAACCAAATCCAGGACATCCTCTGGAGTGACAGCGCTGTCGCCTCGATACCCAAACGCTACCGTCGCGAAGTCGCACGAGGACTCAATGGCGAAGAACTCTTTCAAGACGGTCGGAAGTTTGACGAGTTGCTGGAGAGCCTCTGGGTCCTCGATTCCGAGGACTGGATGCAAGAGATGTTTGGAGGGGCGCCTTGGGGGCTACGCGCCGACATCCAGCAGCACGTTCATCGCAACCCAGAGGATTGGCCGGCCGAGGTTCTGTTCGACAAGCTTGGCGCGTACGAAGCCTCAGATCAGCGCTTCACCCTGTTTCTTGAAGGACTTGCTTCATCGGACATTCGTCCCGACGAGGCCGCGCAAAGACACTTCGTGGCCCTCGTCAACGAGGCTTTGGTCCCCTGTGCTGTCGAACTGCGGGAGTCGGGTACGGACGGCGGCTATCCGGTGTTCGATCTCGTGTCTCTCCACGTGGTCAACCGGGAGCGGCCGAAGAACTTGATCTTCGCCTCGCCACATAAGCCGGATCTCCGCTTTCGCGATGCCCTCAACAACGACATCGAAATCGTCAAAGACGCTCATGAGTTCCTCGTTTACGACCGGCAGATCGGCAACGCAGGATTGACTTGGAGCGACTTACAAACGTGGTGGGCTGAAACCGAGCAGATCACCGACGAGAAGCAGGCAAAGCGTTCGCTCTACAAGCGTCTCCGAGCCAGCCTACCGGAGAATTCGCCTCCACAGGTCACGTTGTTCGACAGCTTCTTCGAGGGTTTCCAAAAGGCAGTTCCCAGACTACCGGCATTGCTACCCGAGGTCTGGCTGCACTGGGATCCAAAGACTGTGAAGGAACGAGGTCCGGACGCACTCCTTCGCTTCCGCATGGACTTCTTGCTTCTGCTGCCGCAAGGCGTGCGTGTCGTCATAGAGGTCGACGGCAAGCATCACTACGCGAACGAATCTGGCGCCGCTGACGCAAAGCGGTACGCGGAGATGGTCAGAGCGGACCGCGACATCAAACTAGCTGGCTACGAGGTGTTTCGGTTCGGGGCGGCGGACTTGCTCACGCCCGAGGCGAAAGCCGACGTGAAGACATTTTTCGAGGCGCTCTTCAGAAGGTTCCGCGTTCCGACAATCTGAAGGCATGGCGACGACGATCGCGTCACTCAAAGAAGGAAGTCCGTGGACATCAACGACGAAAGTGCCGCACCAGCTTGGCTTCCAAAGCTCAGGCCGCCTTCTGATTTCGCCAGTCAGCAGCTCTTCATCAAAGGCGAGGACTGGCACAACAACGCGATGCTTGGCTGGACGCCATATCCGTGGGACCTCTATGCCTCTGGCTACAAGGATGCCGCCGATGTCGTGATCGCTGCGCTGGCGGCCCAGAAGGCACCGATCGACAGCGTGATCTACCCACTTGTGTTTCTCTATCGTCAAGGGCTGGAACTCAAGCTCAAGCTGATCCTTCCGCTTGCGCGCCGGCTCGCAGGAGTGGACGGGACGACCGCCCTGAGTCACTCCCTCCGCCCCTTATGGACCGAACTGAGAAGGCATCTCCAACAGGTCGATCCAAGGGATAACGATCAGGAGCTGATCGCCTTGGAGGATCTGATCTGGCAGCTCGATGCCGTGGATCCCGGTTCAATGGCCTTTCGGTATCCGACGAACAAGCATGGCGAGGTGATGCTTCAAGACCTGCGCCACGTCAACGTGCGCCACCTTTCGGAGATCATGAATTCTGTCTTCACCATGCTAGACGGCATCCATTCCTGGCTCGGCGAGATCGAGCAGTATCAAAACTATCAACCGTGATGATGACCGATGGTACGACGACGTTTGTGGCCTTCCTCTTCAACGCGGATCACAAATCCTTCTCGATGGACTACGGAAGCCCCTGCGAACAAGCATTTGTTGAGGCCCTCGCGGCATCTGATCAAGAGATGACCTGCAACGTGCGGATCCGCCGGGGTGATGTCCTGTCCCACCAGCTGGCATCGAAGCTATCCCGGCTCGTATTGACGCCAAAGCCGCCAGGGGCTCGGATCACCCATGCTACGGAATCGCGTCACCATCGGACCGACAAGCGCGCCTTGTCGATCATCGTTGGTGACGTGACGGACTCCCTCGAAAGCGCGTGGACGTCTCTCGATCTTATTGAACTTCCGAGTTACCTCGCCATGCAGCTTAAATTACCTTGTCGGCCGTGAGTCCTTCCAACGGGTGGCCGTCGGTTCCCAGGTGCCCCGGTCTCAGACGATCATCGTGCCAGCGCCGTATTGCTTTTGCGGGATTGTGCCTTCGAAGCCGGCCTACTCGAGCGGATGGTCCTCGGTCCGTACGGCCATCCGCTTCTGCTTCGGGTCGAAGCTCGGGCCGCGCGGCATCGCCCAGCTCAGCAGGACGCCGTCCGATCCTCAGGGAGCACTTAGCAAGCTCACACAGCGACACGCTCGGCGCCGAACTGGCCGGGGAACAGCAAGAACTGCATCTTGTATCCCGCAAAAGTATCGCTTCGCGATCCACCGACCCGCGCGCTTCGCATTGGGCAGGACGGATGTCGCAGCAGAACCCGCTCCTTAGGCTTGGCTGAAGGGTGACGACACGCCTTCGGGGCCGTCGCGGCCGTTGTCACCGCCAAGGAGGCTGCCCCTCCGAGCCAGTTTGCCATCGCAACCGCCGCGTATGAAGCACTCGCAACGCAAGGAACGCCACTATTAGAAATGCTAGAAGCTCTAAGGCTTAACACTAAGCGAAGTGGCGCTCTTTATCGTGGAGATTGTGTTCATGATCTAAAAGTATCGCAGCCGCTGTTCAAACAATAAAAATACGTCGCCATTCCTGAATATACAAAAATGTCACCGGTGTGTCCCACCAGCTTGGATTAGAACTTTCTACTTAGCGCGCGTTGCTGCAGCGTCACAGTAAGTTCACGTCCATATCTCAAGACGGTCAATTTGCTTGCAAACCTCCAAAGCGCAATCGAAAGTACCGAGATTGCATCTTCGGAATGATCTTCGAGAATGACATTTAGTGGAAAGCCTCTTCCCGACCACCGGCCGGATGACGACCGTCGCCGGGGCGTAGCAGCTGGGCCGTTGACTCCGCACCCCTTCAACGCACTCTTCCCCGCGGATGCCGAGTTTGTTACCGGCGGAGCCAGCGCAGACGTTGTTCAGTGTTGTCTACGCCAGCCTGTCATCTTGGCCGACGGGATGATCCTCTTAGGAAGTGGACGCCTGCGCGCTGCGTTCGCTATGGGCGTCGTGCCGCAGTTCGAGACTTATGCTGGCGGTGAGCCACTGGCGTACGCGATCGCATCCCTATTTCAGGCGCCCAACTTTACTGCGGGCCAACGAGCAGCCACCGTAGCGTACCTGCAAGACTGGTCGCTCGCCCAGAAGCACGGAGGAGTCAGGAATCAAGTTGCAAAGTTGCAGCTTGCAACTTGTCGCGACCGCGCCTTGCTCTCCCGAGCGTGTGTACGCTACCAAGCCACTGCCGACATGGTGGCGAAGGCCAGTATGGCACTAATCGTCAAAGTGATCGCCGGTTCAATCTCACTGGAAGAAGCGGTCAAACTGCTTCGTCCGAAGGCGAAAGGCGACGCGGTGCCCAAGCCAGACCCGCATGAGAAGTGTAACGAAGAAATTGAATCGCTTCGCGCCCAAGTAACGTCCTTGCAGTCGTTGAATCGCTCACTCGGAGACCTATAGTCAGGCGTACCGCAGCATGCGTTGCAGTGCACGCTTCTTGAAGCAGTGATTCTGCTTTGAGACGTAAGTCAGCGCTTTCCGGCGTGGTGACTTGGGCGAAGGGCCACCGCGGGAGCGCAGACGCCCCGGGCATTGGGCAGACGCGCGCCACATGCCTTCGGTCCACGAGTGTATTGCAATCGACTTTTAGCCGCTTACGTCGTTGCGCTGAACTTCGCTTACCACGCCGACGGTCGCGGCGCTTACCCACTTTCATCTAGCCGCGCTTATGTCGTAAATTGATTTTCCACGACCTACTTGTCCCCGCAACGTCCAACCGTCTGTTCAAAACAGCGATGTGGCGTACTCCTGACCGGCCGAAAAGGAACGAAATGTCGAAGGCACTTCTCCGCCAGCCCTTGCCCGGCGCCGCTAGCCGCGTCGTGGTGCCCTGCCCTTCCCCACTGATCATCAGTCTGCGCAAGGAAAATCCGTTGACCTTGTTGAAGACGATCACGCTGGCTGGCGCGGCAAACGTTATAGCCGACTGGGAAGCTGCCAGGAGCGACACTGTGGAGCAAGGCCCCAGTGAGCCATCCCAGACGCAGTATCGGAGAACAGCGACGACGCTCATTGCCCGGTACGAACGAGAAGCGAAGTGTGAACCAGACGAGCTCTCGCCGTTACTCGTCGTTGAAGCACTGTTTGAGCACTGTCGAACGATTGGGAAGGCGAGCTGGAGCACATACCGGTCCGCGCTCCTTTGGCATTTCGAGCAGATCTTCTATGACTACAAGGCACAGGGCTGGCCGGCCAACTCTTATGTTCTGGCGGTGGCCGTCCTGATCGTCGTGTCCAAGAAACCGCTCAAGGACGAACGTCGGCGCCAAACTAAACCAGCTGCTCGCGTCCGGAGGTTGATGCCCCCCGAGTACAGCTTGCTCCTTGAGCGTCTCGGACAGACCTCCGCGAAGATGTCCGTGGCAGCGCGCTCTTGGGCGATTGCATCGGTTGAGACAGGTGTCCAACCGTCCGAGTGGCGAGGCGCTTCGCTGGGAACGGCCGAAACCGCTGACATGCCGGACGGCGAGGACCCAAGCGCCTGGCTTGTTCTCACCGTGGCGAGCGCCCTTGACCGGCGCGGTGATCGCCCTGAGTTTCGTCGACTTCTCGTTAAAGCAGGTGACCTCGCCGACCACGTCCAGGCAACCATCGCCGTCGTGGCGAAAACATTGCTGATCCGCCCGAGATCGCGCAAGCGCGATCCGTTTGAGAACCACGTAAAGACTTGCTCGGGAATCATTTACCAGTGCTGCAAGACACTCTGGCCAAAACAGCGCGGTCGCTGGCTCACGTTGATTTCGTTGTGCAATCAAGCTCACGTCAACTTCTATGAGCGGTTCGAGCCGTCAGCCGCGGCCAGCATGATTGGGACTACGAACCGTCGCTCGCACGAGGGTCGATCGAGAAACCGAACGGTCACAAACGCTGCAAACAATCTCCTCGTGCTGCCTACCAAAGTCGCGACAGTATCGCCTGTCTAGTGGTTGACGAATCGGTTGATACGGTCGCGCTGGCGTTCCGCTTGTTGGCGTGGGTCGACTATCACATACTGACCCTGATCCGCTGACAGGCGACTAATGTTTCGCTGGCTAAGGTCGTCGAGTGTCAGTTCGGCGACCAGCCGCCGGCTCGAAGGGTGCTTTCGGTCACATCGAGCAAGTCACCGGCGCGACAGCGCGTGCGGGTCTCGATGCCGGCGAGCCGGTTTTTTCATGGCCGCCGGCCTGTTTGATGAGATGTGAATCCGAAGACAGGCGAGGATGTGCCCGTCGTCACGATGTGCACGGTGTCCGCCGAACGATTTCTGGGGACGGTCCACGACCGCGCGCCCAAGTTCTGCCGCGGACAGTACGCCGGGTGGCTCGATGGCGGCAGCGCGGCAATCGACCTTGTCGGCGTGTATCCCGATGCCAACGCCTTTCCCGGTCCAGCCGGTCCGATGCGGAGCGGCTCGCCAGACACCCGTGGGCGCGACCCTTGCTGAAGTGACGTTGCCAACCTGGGGTCTATGTGGAACTGCAGCGCGCGTTGAATGATCTTGCCCGTGTTCGAACTGCGATTCGAAAGCTGATGGACGCCGCGAGAGCCGAATCACTCGCCTTCAACGAAGCAGCGAAAGCTTGAAACGCGAATCGCATAGGGCGCTGCGCCAGGCCCATCTCAAGGAGCTCGATGCAGCTCAAACGCTTGTCGCGCTGCTCGACCTATTCGAGAGGCGCCTGCCCATCGTTGAAGAAGCGCTCGAACGATCACGCGGCAATCCGCCGGCCCTGCGTCTCCAGGTGCCAGGGCGATCACCTTGACCCCTGCGCCTCGACCGGCAGGAGGCGGTCGTACTCCGCTTTGACCACGGCGTAGCACTCACACACCCGCTTTTCCAACTCAATCCGGTCGAGCACCTCAATGCGACCGCGCGCATAGCGAATACACCCTGCCCGTTGCAGGCGCATCGCTGCCTCGGTCACGCCTTCGCGGCGAACGCCCAGCATGTTCGCAATCAACTCCTGCGTCATCACCAGTTTGTTACTCCTCAACCGGTCGAGGCTCATGAGCAGCCAGCGACAGAGCTGCTGATCGAGCGAGTGGTGACGATTGCACACGGCGGTTTGCGCCGTCTGCGTAATCAGCGCTTGGGTGTAACACAACAAAAGTCGAAGCACCGGCGCCTTGTTAAATTCTTCCTTGAGGATGCGGGCGCTCAAACGATACCCTTCACCCTGGCTCTGCACGATCGCGCGACTCGGCGTCGATCCGCCGCCCATGAATAGCGAAATGCCGACGAGCCCTTTGTTGCCGACCACCGCAATCTCGGCTGAGGACCCGTTCTCCATCACGTATAACAGCGAGACGATCGAATTGGTCGGGAGATAGACGTATCCGAGCGTTCCGCCCGATTCGTAGATGACCTGTCCGAGCGGCATCTCCACCCATTCGAGATGGGTCAGCCAGCGCTTCTGTTCGGCCGCGGGCAGCGCCGCGATCAGTCGATTGTCAATGGGACTGTGCGTTGCTGTGGCCATCGTCGTAACTCCGACGGTCGTCTATCAGCAACGACTCGGCGCCTGACCGTCGGGCAACCGTGCTGGCCACCCTGGCTCAGATGGAATGCGCAAGTTTAGACGTAGGCTTCGCAGGGAGCACACTAGCCCGCACTCGGCAGAGTAGGAAGACGACTTGCTTCCAGCCTTTTTTCGACGGGTCGACCGTCGGCTCCCAGGTGCCCGGGTCCCAGACGATCATCGTGCCGGCGCCGTACTGCTTGGGCGGGATCGTGCCTTCGAAGCGGGCGTACTCAAGCGGATGGTCCTCGGTCCGCACGGCCATCCGCTTCTGCTTCGGGTCGAAGCTCGGGCCGCGCGGCATTGCCCAGCTCAGCAAAACGCCGTCGAGCTCCAGGCGAAAGTCGTAGTGATTACGGGATGCGGCGTGCTTCTGGATGACGAACAAGAGTGCGGTGCCATGAGGACCGCCGCCCTCCGATGGCTTGGTGGTCTTCGTGAAGTCGCGCATCGACCGGTATCGCACCAAGCGGTGGATGCTCGAGGCGGCGTGGCGGACCGCCGACGGTCCGTAGAATTGTGGCATGGGACACAACCCGAGCCGCAACCCCTTCAAGCAAGCTCGCCTCGGCCTGGACGACCAGATGGCGGTCGACGCGTACAAGGCAGCTTCGATCTGGGGGGCGTGGTGGACGCTCGAAGAGTCGACCCGTCGTCGCTACTTCACTGCCGATGAGCGCAAGTTCATACGGCGCTACGGCGCGAAGCTCGATGAGCTCTCGTGTCAGCGGACCAACCCGCGCAACGAGGACGAGCACCACTTCGTCTTGGTCTGCCTCGGCCAGGCAGAACCGCGGTCGGATCGCGAGCGGCTTTGGCTGTACGGCGCAAATGGTCTGCCGATACGAGCGTTCGTTGCTGCGTGCGGCTCGCACGGACCTTGTCGAGTACGAGAACGTCGCCCTGCGCATCGAAAACCGGTCGCTGCGGGTCGACCTACAGACGCTCGAACGCGAGTTCATGGAGCTTCTGACCGAATGGCGCTTGGCCACTGGCGAAGAACAGCCGCGCAAGCCAATCTGCAACGTCGTGTGGGCGACGTCGGCGTTCAACGTGCGTGACCTCTTCGGACCTCCAGTGATGCGACCGTTGGCCTGCGTGTTGAGCCGCGGGGCCCCTACGCAGACGGTACCGACCACGGCTGCACGGTGAAGTCATGCGAGGCGTTCGAGCATGGGTCACAGACGAGGTCGTGGCGCTTGGCCAAGTGATCCCCGACTTCAGCCGCGACCTCTCCATGCCAGAGAAATACATCTCATGGTCACTGCAACGCTGCAACTACAGTGGGAGCCGTGTGAAGCGGCACTTGATTGGCGCGATGGCGTCGCCCATCCGGCGAATCGTGCCGATACACCGACTCAGGACAAGCCCTTCTGACGAACGTAGGTGAACGCTACGCCTGAAGACCTTTACGATAAATTTGGAAGAGCGCCGTCACCGACGTCGATTTCGCTCGCCGGATGGCGCTCGTGGGCTGCAATCTGGTGAGAGCAAGTCGCATCCGCTTACAGCAAACCGCGAGGTTTTCGTCTCTCAAAAACGCAGCTGTGCATTGATCGCCGTGGTCCTCCCCGCTGGCGCGCGTCAGGACCGGCGACTGCAGCGCTTTGTCTCTAAGACAAATGACGGAGGTTCCGATGCAGCCCTCTCCGAACAGGCGCGTCCAATGACGCGCCTGGCATGCCAGTCAGACCGCCGTGTCCGGATCTCCGTTTTCCGTCGTCGGCGCAATGAACCCCGTGACGTCCAGCGGCTCGCTCGTCTCGGGCCTGGTCGGCACGATCGTCTTCAAGAACGCAATGAACCCATCGACAGTTTGCGATGCGGACGCGGGCGGCTGATTGCTGACCGGTGGCGTGACGACGGGAGGCGTTCGGTCGTCGCTGCCACCACAGGAGGCGAGCACTACGGCCGCTGCCACGGTTGCCGTCATCAGCAAGGATTGACGGACCAGTTTGGTTGCGATTCGCTTCATGGCGTCGTGTCCGCTCTTCATGGATAGGTCGAACCGGCCGGCGCGGGCGGATTGAAGTTGCCCGGGAGCGGCGTCGTTAGGTAGGGGAACGTCGCGCCATAGTTCAACGACGTCTTGCGGACGCCATCGTTGAACGGCAGACCGCCGGACGGCGCGTTGGCGGCCGTACAGCCGACGCCGAACGTATCGCTCGGTCCGGTCAGGACGCACAAGGCGCCCATCGCCACGCGGAGCGTCAGGTCGACCACGTCGTCACCCGGACGACGTCCGTTCGGATAGCCGGCCAGGTCGCCGGCCGCGGCGCCGAGCGGGTTCTGCGCGCCGATCGCGACCGGGGCGATCGTCGTGTTGAGGCGCAGCATCTCCGCCGAGACGACGTTCGCCGGTTGATTTAGCGTCTTCAGTCCCTTCAGGAAGACGGTTAGCAGGTCGGTCCGCGGAAAGTTCGTCGGCGCGGTGACCGCCGGGAACAACGTCTGGATCAACGCGGGCGTGGTCGGGTTCGTGACGTAATCGGCGAAGCGTGCCGTGTCCGTGATCGGCATCGACGCGTTGAACTTGTCCTTGTCGTCGATGCCGACGACGACTTCGTTGACGAGCGGCATGCCCAGCCGCGACACCTGCGTCCAGGCGCCGCCTTCCTTCGTCACGTTGTTGAGTCCCGTCTGCGGCGCGCCGCTGATCAGTCGACCCTGCCGCAGGCTCGCGGTGGTGAAGGCGCCGATCACCGGTTCCGTGCCGTTCGTGACGCAGGTGATCGGCAGTTCCATCGCGAGCGTGCTGACGTTCTTCGCTTCGAGGTCGTTGTTGTTGCCGTTGATCTCGTTCGTACCCAGCGGATTGAAGTTGAAGAGGTCGAAGATCTTGCCGACGGCGATGTAGAACGGCTCCTTCCGCTGGCCGACGAACACGCGACCCGGCGTCGCGCATCCGGGGACGGTGACGTTGTAGACGTGGAGGCCCGCATAGGCTCCGTAGCCGGTCGGGCCGCCGAAGGTCTTGTCGCCGATATTGTCGACCGGCTTGTCGAACACGGCACCGCCACCCGCAGCGTTCGTCACGCTGGATCGTGTGCCGCCACGACGTGTACCGCGCACCAGGTCGATCGTGTACGTCTCGCGCACGTTGAGCGAAGCGGGGTTGACCCCGGCGATCGGGCCGCTGTCGATCAGCGGAATCTTCACGGCCTTGCCCCCGACGTTCAGCGAGGTCGCCTTCGACGTGTTCGTGAAGCGGAACTGGAACGTCAGGTCTTCGACCCCGTCACCGTTGTTGTCGATGTGGATCTCGTACAACGCGTTCGGGTTGAACATGAAGAAGTTCGGACCACCTTGCGGATCCTGGAACGGGATGTAGTTGGCGAGCACCGTCACGAAGCCTGCACGACCTGGCTCGTAGCTGCGGAACAGATAGAGGTCCGTCGCATCCACCGACGGGTTCATCGCGATGTAAGGAGCCTCCCGATGGCTTGACGCGAACACCGGCGTTGAGGTGGCCAGGGCGACCGCGACGGCGAGCGTGCGGAGAGGGTGCTTTACTTGATTCGCACCAAGAGTCATCTGAGTTCCTTCAATCGATTCAATATGCCGGGAGTTCCGCCAAACGCTCTCGAATGACGCGACCACGCCAGCGGGACGTGGAGCTTGCGGTGTCGACGCGAGCGCAGATATAGGCGCGAGCCATGCACCTTGTAGGCGGTCCGCGGACGCAGTCCAGCAAGATCAAATGCTTCTTCGCCCGTGGACCAAAAGTTACCGCAGTCAACCCACTTGGATCGAGGCCGTGAACGGCAAAGGGCCAGATTGACGGGCCTGGGCAAGCAACTAGCTCGTTGCCGGGCCCATCCATCAAGGGCCGAACGCCGTCTTCAAACGCTCCCCTGCGTAGGTCTGTGCCTGCTTGGCCTTCGCAACGACTGCAGCCGTTCCGAAGAACTCGTGCGTAACGCCTTCGTATTCGCGCCGCTCGACTGGCACACCAGCCTTCTTGAGAGCGTCTTCCATCTTGGCGCCATCGCTGCGCAGCGGATCGATGCGTGCGTTGATGAGCGTCACCGCCGGCAAACCGTCGAGCTTTGCGTCGATGAGCTGGAGGCGTGGATCCTTCAAGTCGTTCTTCGATCGAGTCAATTTGTCAACGAACCACTGCACCATGGCACGATTGAGCGGCTGTGCAATCGCGTTCTCGATATACGACTCCGTGTTCAAGCTGGTCTGCGTCACCGGATAAACAGCGAGCACGGCGGCTGGCTTCTGCAGGCCGGCATCTCGCGCCGCGACGGCGGTGGCCAGTGCCAGGTTGCCCCCGGCGCTCTCGCCGGCAAGCGCGACGCGCTTTGGATCGCCCTTGATCTTCGCAGCGTTGTCGAGGGTCCACTTGTAGGCAGCAAGCGCGTCTTCCCAGGCCGCCGGAAATTTCGCCTCCGGCGCCAGCCGATAGTCGACCGACAGGACGACCGCGTTGGCTTCCTTCGCGATACCGCGGGCACCGCCGTCGTACACCTGCTTGTCGGCGATGACCCATCCTCCGCCATGGAAGTAGACAACGACGGGGAACGGACCCGCGCCACTCGGCGTATAGACGCGTGCCGGCAACGTGCCCGCCGCGCCGCTCACGGTCGTGTCGACGCTGGTCACCCCGGGAACCAGGTCCTCCGGCTTCGTGCTCTTGCCGTGTCGCTTGAGGACCACGTTGACCGCATCGGCGATGGTCGGGTTTTTGCGGGCCGTCGCGACGTCGACTTTCTCGATCGCCTTTGGATTCAGGCTGGCATGTGCCTTCAGCACGGCGAGCATGTCGTCATCGGCACGAACCTTTGCAACACCCTTGGCGACCGCCGTGGTGATGGGATTGGGTTTGCCGGGGTCGTCTGCTGCCTGACTCGCGAACGTCGGCGCGAGCATCACGAGGAGCGCGCCCAGGTGAATGGCGGTGTGGTGCTTTTTCATCTTGAACTTTTCAGGGTGGTGAGGAAGGAGGACTACTTCTACTGCCTGGCCGGCTGCTGGATCTTCCAGAGCTCGGTCGGCAGCGCTGCAGGAGCGCCCGGCTTGAAGAAGGCGGAATCCTGGATGTGCGAGCCGGTGATGTAGATCGCGCCGTCCGGCCCTTCGGCGAAAGTGTCCGGCCAGCGCAGGCGCGCGTCCGTAACCAGCAGCGTCAACGGCGCACCCGGGTTCGACAGATCTCGCCATTTGACCGAATCGTCCTGCGGCGAACTCACGTACATGCGACCGTCGCGCTTGCCGATGATCAATCCGTCCGCCGGTCCGTTTTCGCCCACCGTCCGGATCGCGGCGGCGGCGCCGGTCGCCGCACCCGTCAACGCCGAAGTCGGGATGCTGTGCAGCGTCTTGCCCTTGATCGCCTGCCAGTAGAACGTGCCGCCGTCGGCGGAGAGCGCGATACCGTCGGCGGCGAATTCGACGCCGCGCCCATCGGGCCGGCGGAGCGGCTTGCCGTCGTACATCACCGTCACGCTCTTGTCCGGCTGGGTCGACGGATGGCCGTCGAGCACCCGCTTCGCCCGCCCGCTCGCGAGGTCGACGACGACCAGCGCGCCTCTTGCGCCGGAGTCGCTCAGGTAGGCGGTCGCGCCGTCGGGCGAGATCCGCACGTCGTTTAGGTACGACCCCTGCGGCGCCACGTCCTCGCCGAAGGCGTAGCTGCGCACCGGCCGGTTCGTCGCGAGGTCGATCCGCACGAGCTTCGGGCCGTTCGGCACGATGTTGCCCATCGCCGGTGCAGCCGGATCGATCACCCAGAGGCTGCCGCCGGCGGCGACGACGCTCTGCACGCAGACCCAGTGGTCGCCAGGCGTCACCTCGTCCTTCCGCGCGTTGCGCCGGGCGTTCCACTCGGCATCGGGATATGGGACGACTTGCCCGTTCTTCAACTCGGCGACCGAGACGGCGCTGTCTTCGGTCCAGCGCGGGAAGTTGACGAAGATGCGGCCGTCGGCCGAGACGGTGACGCCGGTCACCTGGTGTTCGAAAGCGGCGACCTGAACGAGCGAGGCACCGGCGGGGCCGGGCGGAACGGCGGCGCATCCGCAAACGCCGAGCACCGCGGCGGCCAAAAGCGCGTAGGAAGCGGTCAGGCGAAATCGAAGTGGCATGTTGTCCTTGGTCAAAGAATTTTGTCGATCGTCACGGGCAGCGAGCGCACCCGCTTCGCGGTGGCGTGGAAGATGGCGTTCACCACCGCTGCGGCGGTTCCGACGATGCCGATCTCGCCCAGCCCCTTCACGCCGAGTGGTGTCACCTCCGAATCGGGTTCGGCCACGAAGATGACGTCGATCGAATCGATGTCGGCATTGGCCGAGACGTGGTACTCGGCGAAGTTGTGGTTCATGAAGCGACCGAGCCGGTGATCGACGAAGGTCTCCTCGTGGAGCGCCATGCCGATGCCCATTACCACGCCGCCCAGGATCTGGCTGCGCGCGGTCTTCGGGTTGATGATGCGGCCGGCCGCGACCGCGCAGACGATGCGCGTGACCCGCACCACGCCAAGTTCGTCATCGACCTTCACCTCGGCGAAGATCGCGCTGTGCGTGTTGCGCGCCTTGCGCAGCATGCTTACGAGGTCGAGCGGACCGGGCCCTGCGGTCTCCTCGGCCTCGAGCAGGTCCTCGCCCGAGGCGTGCACGATGTCCTCGAGCGCGATCGAGCGTTCGGGATTGCCGCTCACCATCATCCGGCCGTCACGCATCTCGACCGCGCCGAACTCGACGTCGCCGAGCGGCTTAGGGTTCATCTTCGCGGCCAGCTTGAAGAGCTTCTTGGCAAGCGCGTGGCAGGCGAGCTGCACCGCGGCGCCGGTCGATGCCGCGCCCCAGGAGCCACCTTCGACCGGCGCATCCGGCAGTTCGCTGTCGCCGAGGCGCGCGTCGATCCGGTCGACGCCGAGGCCGAGCGCCTCGGAGGCGATCTGCGTCATCACCGTATAGCTTCCAGTGCCGATGTCGGCGGTCGCGCTCGCAACCTCGAGCCGGCCGTTGGCGTGAAGTCGAACGCGCGCGGCCGTTTTCATGAAGAGCGCGTCCCACATGCCGGTCGCGACGCCCCAGCCGATCAGCTCGCTGCCGTCGCGCATCGAACGCGGCGCGGGCGATCGACGGCTCCAGCCGAAAGCCTCCGCGCCTTCGGCGTAGGCTTCGCGCAACGCCTTCGACGTGAAGGGTTTCTCGTTCATCGCGTCCTGGTCGGAATAGTTGAGAAGCCGGAACGCGAGCGGGTCGACGTTCGCGGCGTACGCCATCTCGTCGATCGCGATTTCGAAGAGGGTCATGCCGGTGGCCGCGCCCGGCGCCCGCATGTCGCCGGGCGTATAAGTGTCGATCGGAGCGATCGTGTACTCGCCGCTCGCGTTCTCGCAGGCGTAGTTCATCAGCCCCCAGTTGCAGATCACCTCCATGTAGTTCTCGAAGCGGGAGGTGACGCTGGTGGCGTCGTTGATGATCGAGATCAGCTTGCCGACTACGTCGGTCGCGAGCGAGATCGACTGGATCGCCTCGGGCCGGTGCACGTGGGTGAACATCTGCTGGCGCGTCAGCACGACCCGCACCGAGCGCTCGAGCTTCCTGGCCGCCAGCGTCGCGAGGTAGACCTGGTATTGCGGCCGCAGCCCCGAGCCGAAGGCGCCGCCGACGTACGGGTTCAACACCCGCACGTCTTTCTTGGAGAAACCAAAGATCGAGGACAGGTACTTCTGGACGTTCTGCGCGCCCTGCGTCTTGTCGTGCACGGTGATCTTGCCGTCGCCCTCCCAGACCACGGTCGTGGCGTGCATTTCCATCGGGTTGTGGTGATGCGTCGGCAGGTGGTACGTCGCCGTGTGCTGGAAGGCGGCTTCGCCGAACGCCTTTCTCGCGTCGCCGCGCGCCTTTGGCATCGCGAAGTTGCTGCGCTTCTTCTTCGGCTCGAACTTCTCGGCGAGCGCGATCTGGATGTCGGTGTTGTGCGACTCGGGCTCGTAGTCGATGCTTACCAGCGCCGCGCCGGCGCGCGCCGCCTCGAGCGTCTCGCCGACCACGACGGCGAGCGGCTGGCCGCTGAACGCGATCTGGTCGTCGTAGAGGCCGCGGAACGGCGAACCCGGCACCGCGACCTCGTCGTCGTAGCTCATGTCGAGCCAGGCGACATGCGGGCGGTTCTCGTGCGTGATGACGTCGACGACGCCCGACACTGCGCGTGCCTCGTCGTCGCGGATCGCGACGATGCGGCCTTTGGCGATCGCGCTCGAGACGACCCAGCCATAAAGCAGACCGGGCACCGGGTAGTCGGCGGCGTAGCGTGCGGCGCCGGTCACCTTGACCAGCCCGTCGACGCGGTTCATCGGCGTGCCGATGGGAACGGATGTGCTCATGATCGTGCTTCCTTCAAGCGACGCGCTTGTCGCTCTGCGACTGCGGAGTGCCGTCAGCGGCCTGCTTCAGGGCACGCGTGACGGCACGGCGCGCCAGCTCGACCTTGAAATCGTTGCCGCCCTGGCCGACGGCTCCGGCGGTGAGGCGTTCGGCCGCGGCGCGGAAGGCCGACTGCGACGGCGCCTGACCGCGCAGCGAGTCCTCGACTTCGGGCAAGCGCCACGGCTTGTGGGCGACGCCGCCTAGGGCGATCCGCACCTCGGCGATGGCCCCGCCCTCGAGCCGCATCGCGACCGCGACCGAGACCAGCGCGAACGCATACGACAGCCGGTCGCGAAGCTTCAGGTAGGTGTAGTTGGTCGAGAAGTCCTCGGCGGGCAGGTCGATCGCGGTCACGAGATCGCCTGGTCCGAGCTGGTTGTCGAGCCAGGGCGCGTCGCCCGGCAGCCGGTGGTAGTCGGCAAATGGCACGACGCGTTCGCCGCGCGGACCGCTGATCCGCACCTGCGCGTCGAGCGCCGCGAGCGCGACGCACATGTCCGACGGATGGGTCGCGATGCAGTGCTCGCTGGCGCCGAGGATCGCGTGGATGCGTGTCACGCCGCCGATCGCGCCACAGCCCGAGCCCGGCTCGCGCTTGTTGCAGGCCGCCGCATTGTCGTAGAAGTAGTAGCAGCGCGTGCGTTGGTTCAGGTTGCCGCCGTTGGTTGCAGCGTTGCGGAGCTGCGGGCTGGCGCCGGCCAGGATCGCCGACGCGAGCAGCGGGTAGCGTTCGGCGACGCGCGGGTCGTAGGCGGTCTGGTTGTTTGTGACCAGCGCACCGAGGCGCAGGCCCCCGCCGTCGAGCGCCTCGATCTTGCCGAGCGGCAGGCAGCCGATGTCGACGACGTGCGCCGGCCGCTCGACATTCTCTTTCATCAGGTCGACGAGGTTGGTGCCGCCGGCCAGAAAGCATGTCGCCGCGCCGCCGCCCAGCCGCACGGCCTCCGCGACGTCCTTCGGCCTGACGTAGTCGAAGCGGATCATCAGGCGATTCCTTCCTGCGCCATCACCGCGACGATCGCGTCGGTGATGTTCGTGTAGGCCCCGCAGCGGCAGAGGTTGCCGCTCATCAGCTCGCGTACCTCGTCGCGCGTCTTGGCCCGGCCTTCGGTGATCAGGGCGCGGGCCGAACAGATCTGGCCCGGCGTGCAGTAGCCGCACTGGAACGCGTCGTGGTCCATGAAGGCTTGCTGCAGCGGGTCGAGGACGCCCTCGCTACCAAGGCCCTCGATCGTCGTCACCGAGCAGCCGTCGACGCTGACGGCGAACTTGAGGCAGCTGTTAATGCGTTGACCGTCAACCAGCACGGTGCAGGCGCCACATTGGCCGTGGTCGCAACCCTTCTTGACGCCGATCAGGTCGGCGCGCTCGCGCAGGAGGTCGAGCAGGGTCACCCAAGGCTCGACCTCGACCCGGTAAGGGCGGCCGTTGAGCTGCAGCGAGACCGGGAGTGTCGGGTCACGGCACAGCGCCGTAGCGACATCGGCTCCAATCGAAAGGGAAGGATCGGCGTACGTGCTGGTCATGGCAGCTCCAGGCGAATCGAGGGGCGAAGGGCGGTACGTTGTGGCGCCAGAGCGATCCGGACGAACCAGCGACGAGCGTCAGGCCGGGATCTGCCCGATATCCGACGGCTCCACGCCAGTGACGCCGTTTCGTTGTTGGCGCAGGTTCGACAATGCTTGGTACACCTGCAGCCGCGCGCGCATGGCCGACCCGAGCGGCTGGTGCGCCGCGAGGCTGTGGGCCGGTTTGAACGTCATGATTTCGTCGAAGTAGCGCTGGCGCTCGGCGCTGTACGCCTCCTGCGGCGGCAGGGTGATCGTGCCAATCGTCCGGTAGTCGCTCAGCTCCGTTGGCCACTCGACCGAGGCATCCTCGATCGGCTGCTGCTCGGCATCGACCCAGAGCTGCGCCCGCAGCTCGAAGGTGGCACCGTGGTCGCGCAGGAACGACACCGTGGCATGCCGGAAGCCGTTTTCATCCTGCGACGGATCGAGCTCCCACTTGGCCAGCGCCTCCTGTGCCGGGCCGATCGGAAAGGCAGCGAGCTTGGCGACGTACTGACCATAGCGGACCGGGCACTGACTGAAGTAGGCATCGGCGAGCGGGTGGCTGAACGGGTGACCAAAAAAGTCGGCCCGCGCGTACTCGGTCCCGAGCGCATGCAGCACCTTGTTGAAGTTGCGGGCCGCCGACGACACCGCGCTCTTGAAGCCCTCGGGAAGCGAGACCGTCGCGCCGATCTGCTTGGCGTCGCGCAGGAAACCCTGGGCCGTACCCGAGGGAAACGTCGCACCGGTCGCGAACACGAAATCTTGGGTGTCCGCCGTATGGCCGGTCAGTTTATCGCCGGTCACGCCGAACACCTTGATCGCCATGCCGCGGTGAGTCGACACCCGGTCGCCGAGCGTCTCGCCCGGCCCCTGGGCGTAGCGGATCGCGACTGGATAGGTTGCGGCAGCGGCAAAGAGTCCCTGAGCCAGTTCGGGCGGCAGATCGGCGGCGATCGTCAGCGTGCCGACGGCGCAGGCCGAACTCTTGGCATGGCTCGCACGAACCGCATGGCCCTCGCGTTCGCCGACCGTCCCGGTCTGCTCGCTCATGCCTTGGATAATGCCGGCGATGGCCTCGCTCTCGTCGGCTTCCAGGGTCTCGATCGTTTCTAGGTAGGGGAGGTAGGTCATGTATGGGAAGAGGCAAGAACTGTGGATGGGAAGCCGCGCGTCCGGGCCAGCACTCGTCGGAGCCGACGGCACTCGCCGCATCGCCGACCGAGCAATCAAGGTTGCGCGTGTCGCGTTCGCTCAAGCGCCGTCAAGCACCGATAAGTGCAGGACCAGCCAGCCGGCTCCGTAGCGGCGTCAACCGCCGCCTTGCGAGTGAAAGTCCGTCGTTCCGACGAACCTTCTGGCCGATCAACACGCCGCACCGCGACCCCGATCAGCCGGATCGGAAGACGCGAGGAAGATCGTGGAACAATGCAGTCGCTCGAGATAGCGTCCAGCGACGTCCCGAGTGCCCACTCCCGCGATTTAGACTACTTGGTCCAAATATACCTCACGCGGACAGCCGTGTCGCGCTGAACTTCCTGGCCAGCAAAGAATTGGGTCGACCACGCGAGTTCGATCGAGAGCAGGCTCTTCGCGCGGCCGTGCATCTCTTTTGGCTGCGGGGCTACGCAGCGACCTCGTTGGATGACCTGCTGAACGCCATGCAGATCGGACGGTCGAGCTTCTATGGGAGTTTCGGCTCCAAGCACTTGTTGCTGCTTGAGGCGCTTGCGCTCTACACCGACGAGCTTTACGCCCGGATGGAAGCGACTGTCCGTGCGCAACCTGAGCCAGGGCTCGCTGTCCTCTCGGTCCTGCAAATCGCCGCCTGTACCGATCTCCCCCAGCAAGGCTGCTTCTTCATCAACACTGCGATAGAGCTTTTGCCGCTGGACGCTGAGGTCCGAGAACGGGGACGCCGACATCTCGCTCGAGTCGACAAGCTGATCAGCACGCAGCTTTGCCGATGCGGGATGTCACCATCGGATGCAAGCCAACGCAGCGGCGCACTGCTCGCTCTGGCGGCCGGGGCGATCGCCTTGCGTAAGGCTGGCGAATCGCAGGCGCGTATTGACGCACTACTCGAACTGGCGCCTTCGTTAATGAACTGGGTGGCTATTTAACACACGACGCGACGCCAGATTAGCCAGCACACTTTTGCTTGGAGCGTCGAGTGCACCGCTAATGTTGGACCGTGACGTCACCCAGGGTCAGGTGACCGTTCAATAGCCGAGACGACGGCGACTGGCCATGACCCGACTCAGTTTGACAGAAATTAGTCCGATGGCACCAGCATCGAAATCGATCGCGGCCGTCTCGCGCCACTCAATCTTATCGTTCTCGCGATGCCATAAACTCGTAAACGCCCGTGCTTGTCGACCTCGGCATCCCCATACACGATGGAAGTACGTTCATCGACAAGTCACACTGTGTACTTCGCCCGATCTTTCCCCGCAATCCATGCCGGCGCGCGGCCACGACCGGTCCACGTCGCACCCGTCTCGGGGTCTCGAAACTTTGGCGAAACAGCTGCCGTCTTGCGCCGAACTCGGCCGGCGGCCCCCTTGAGACCGAGGTCGGCTGCCATAATCCCATACTCACCCATGACTTGGTGAATCTGCGCAATGATAGTCTCGGTTTCTTTCGCTCGGACTTGCTCCGCCTGCTTCGTCAGCTTCTCGATTTGGGCGGTTAGATCTTTGTAGGTCGAAGTTGCCATTGTTCGCTTTAGAATGAGTGAGTCCCTATTATGGCCCATTCGCTAGGCGCGACGTCTTGACGCCGAAGCGCGGCACCCACTGAAATTATAGAACGCAGCCCCGCACTCACACGCAGCATCTACGGCGCCACTGGAGTTGCCCCGCTGTCGCGGACAGGTTGGCGCTTGATTTCAAGCGTTCTCG
>CAXTDA010000016.1:0-3517 GCA_964242935.1 uncultured Burkholderiaceae bacterium
GGGACGGTGCCGACTTCACGCGCGCCGACTTCGACCGCATCACGTCGATCGACGAGGCGGCCTGGAAGCACGAGGTCGCGCTGCATACGGAGTTGTTCACGCGTCTCCAGCACCACCTGCCGGCGGCGCTGGTCGAGGTGCGCGACCGGCTGTCGGAACGCCTGGCGGCCTGAGGGCCGCCGCGAATTGAGGGTGAGGGCGCCGCGCAGCGCCCTTACCTTTTCATCGCGGATCGCACCGCTACCCGACGGCCGGTGCGTCGGAGACCTCGCACAACATCGGCTCGAATCGCGCGCGAATCGCGCGAGAGCAACGGCGGCCTTCAGGCGAGGCACTGCAATGGGGTTCTTGCGCATCGCCTCGAACGCAGCCATGCTTTCCTACCGCGCGTAGTTGACGACCTTCCGTCCATCGAAGCTGCGATGAATATTGGCGGACACGAAGCCGGGCCGGTGCTTCATCGTCTTGTCCGTCGCATCGATCAGGAGTGAGACCAACTGCTGCTGTTTCTCCGGCTCGACGCTGAAGACGTTGAAGAGTGTGAGGACGCTATTTCCCTCTCGATGGTCGACATCGACCACCTCCTTCGGATGGTTATCGGAACCCCTCCGGCTTCAAATCCACATTGCCCGGCATTTGCTTCTGGATCGCGTTGTTGGCGCGGATCCCCGCGATGTCGGGCAACGACCCGGGCCCGGCGAACACGTTTCCATTGATCGTCGCGACCCGGACACCCGGCGCGACGAACAGGAAGCGTGAACCGCTCGATCTCTGGCTGATGAACGTGTTGCCTTTCGCGACCAGCTCGTGCGTGCCGTCGGTGGCGAGTCCTTCGGCGCCATACGACACGAGCGTGGTGTTCTCGGCAGCTTCCCCCTTCTGGAAGATGTTGAACGCGAGCGTCACGCGGCCGCCGTTCGGGAAGTCGGCTTCGTAGCTCGCTCGGCCGTCGGTCTCGTCGGCCAGGCGGTTGTCGGTCAGCACCGTGATCGCGGCGCGGCTTTTCAGGTTGTGACCGACCACCGCGTGGTGCAGGTAGCTGTTGGCGACGGTGAGCTTCGCGACGCCGCCGACGTAGAGGTTGTGGCTCTGGCCGTCGCCGGCGCCGTTCCGGGCGAACTCGCAGCGATCGATCGCGATCTCGCTCGTCGCGTTGGCGCCGGTCAGGAGCCCGTTCTCGTTGTCGTGCAGATAGCTGTTCCGCAGGACGAAGTTGCGTCCCTCGACGCGGATCGCCGCGCCGTTGCGGTCCGAGACGCGCGCACCGGACATCTCGACGTTTTCGACCACGTTGTCGTCGCCGCGGACGACCCAGATGCCCTTTCCCTGCGCGTCGCGCCCTTCGGCGCGGACGTGCGGTCGCGGGTCGCCGCCGACGATGCGCAGCCGATTGGCGGTCCACACCGCGACGTCCGCGCGATAGTCGCCGCTCGCGATCTCGATCGTGTCGCCGTCGCGGGCGGCCGCGGCCGCGGCGCTCGGCGTCGCGTATTCCAGCGTCGGGCCGACGCGCAGCGTGCGCGCGTTGACGTCGAGCGGGCCGGGCGGCACCGGCAGCACCGGAACCCCCGGCACGACCACGCCCGACGGGACCGGTGCCATGGTTCTCGGCGACTCGTAGGCTCGACCGATCGCGGTCGACAGCACGCTGGTCACGGCGACGAAGAGGGCGAGCGTCGAGAGGCGCTTCATGCAGGAACTCCGGGATTTCGAGACCAGGCGGACGAGTCGTTCGAAGCGAAGTATCACGCAGCGCGCGGCGATGCAGCTTTCGTACCGATCCGCGGACCGCAGCGACCCGGCCGCGCTGCCATCAGGGTTTGCGCGCATCCAGACGCCGGATGAATCCTGCTACGCTGAAGTTCGTCCTCGCACGGGTCCTCGCGCTCAACGATCCCGCGTAAAACGACCGGACGTTCAGCCTTCGATCGAAGCGCCCGACGAGCGTCTTCCACCACCGCACGCCTTGCCTTCGATGCCGTCCTCGCCATGCTGACGCCGCCCACTGCACTCGACGCGAAGCCGGCTGCGGCCAGCGGTGGCATCATCATCGAGACGCGCAGCCTGCGGAAGGAGTTCAAGGGCTTTGTCGCGGTCAACGACGTCTCGGTATCGGTCAAGCGCGGCGAGATCCATGCGCTGATCGGTCCGAACGGCGCCGGCAAGACGACCTTCTTCAACCTGCTGACCAAGTTTCTCGTGCCGACGGCCGGACAGATCCTCTTCAACGGGGAGGACATCACGTCCGAGAAGCCGGCCGAGACGGCGCGCCGCGGCATCGTCCGCTCGTTCCAGATCTCGGCCGTGTTCCCGCACATGACGGTGATGGAGAACGTGCGGGTCGCGCTGCAGCGGAACCTCGGCACGTCGTTCTATTTCTGGAAGCCCGAGAGTTCGTTGTCGCTTCTCAACGATCGCGCGCTGCAGCTCCTGGCCGAGGTCGGGCTCGAGGACCACGCGGACATCGCGACGGTCGAGTTGCCCTACGGTCGGAAGCGCGCTCTGGAGATCGCGACGACGCTCGCGCTCGAGCCCGAGCTCATGCTGCTCGACGAACCGACGCAGGGGATGGGCCACGAGGACGTCGGCCGCGTGACCGAGCTGATCCGCAAGGTCTCGGCGAACCGCACGATCCTGATGGTCGAACACAACATGAGCGTGGTCTCGTCGATCGCCGACACCATCACGGTCCTCGCGCGCGGATCGGTGCTGGCCGAAGGCCCGTACGCGGTCGTGTCGCGTCATCCGAAGGTGATGGAGGCGTACATGGGCACGGCCGACGCGACGCTGCAGGGGGCCCACTGATGGCCGATGTGCTGTCGGTCGAGGGGCTCAACGCATGGTACGGCGAGTCGCACATCCTCCACGGCGTCGACTTCGCGGTCCGCTCGGGCGAGGTCGTGACGCTGCTCGGGCGAAACGGCTCGGGTCGCACGACGACGCTCCGCGCGATCATGGGGCTCGTCGGTCGACGCTCGGGGTCGATCAAGGTCGGCGGCGGCGAGACGGTGAAGCTCGCGTCGCATCGCATCGCGCGGATGGGCATCGGCTACTGCCCCGAGGAGCGCGGCATCTTCTCGTCGCTGTCGGCCGAGGAGAACCTGCGATTGCCGCCGGCCTTGAAGAGCCGCGGCGACGGCCTCGTCGGCGAGCCGATGGAAGTCGCGGAGCTCTACGCGATGTTCCCCAACCTCGAGGAGCGCGCCGGCAGCCCCGGGACGCGATTGTCGGGCGGCGAGCAGCAGATGCTGGCCGTCGCGCGCATCCTGCGCACCGGCGCGCGGCTGTTGCTGCTCGACGAGATCTCCGAAGGGCTCGCGCCGGTGATCGTGCAGAAGCTCGGCGAGGTCATCCGCATGCTCAAGCAGAAGGGCTACACGGTCGTCCTCGTCGAGCAGAACTTCCGCTTCGCGGCGCCGCTCGCCGATCGCTTCTGCGTGATGGAGCACGGCCGCATCGTCAAGTCGTTCGTCCAGTCGGAGCTGGAAGCGAACATGGACATGCTCCACGAGTTTCT
>CAXTDA010000016.1:3617-21466 GCA_964242935.1 uncultured Burkholderiaceae bacterium
GGCGGCAACGTCGCGGGCAAGAAGATCGAGCTGCTCGTCGCCGACCACCAGAACAAGGCCGACGTCGCGGCGAGCAAGGCGCGCGAGTGGTTCGACACCCAGGGCATGGACATGCTGATCGGCGGGACGAATTCGGGCACCAACCTCGCGATGGCCAAGGTCGCGGCCGAGAAGAAGAAGCCGTTCCTGTCGATCGGCGCGGGCACGAACCGCCTGACGAACGAGGAGTGCACGCCTTACACGATCCACTATGCCTACGACACCGTGGCACTCGCGCAGGTGACCGGCTCGCAGATCGTCAAGAACGGGGGCAAGAGCTGGTACTTCCTCGCGGCGGACTATGCGTTCGGCGCCTCGCTCGAGAAGGATGCGACCGACGTCATCAAGGCCAACGGCGGCACGGTCGTCGGCTCGGTGAAGCATCCGCTGGCGGCGTCGGACTTCTCGTCGTTCCTTCTGCAGGCACAGGCGTCGAAGGCGCAGATCCTCGGTCTCGCCAACGCCGGCGGCGACACGATCAACTCGATCAAGGCCGCGAAGGAGTTCGGCATCAACAAGACGATGAAGGTCGCCGGTCTCCTCGTCTTCATCAACGACGTGCACAGCCTCGGACTCAATACCGCGCAAGGCCTGCTCGTGACCGACAGCTGGTACTGGGACAAGGACGACGCCACGCGGGCCTGGTCGAAGCGCTTCTTCGAGAAGGCGAAGAAGGAGCCGTCGAGCCTTCAGGCGGCCGACTACTCGGTCACGACGTTCTATCTGAATGCGGTCAAGGCCGTGAACTCGGACGACGCGGACAAGGTCATGGCCCAGATGCGGAAGACGAAGATCAACGACTTCTATGCGAAGGACGGCTACGTCCGCGAGGATGGCCGGATGATCCACGAGATGTACCTGCTCGAGGTCAAGGCGCAAAGCGAATCGAAGTACCCATGGGACTACTACAAGCTGGTGGCGAAGGTGCCGGGCGACCAGGCGTTCCTCTCGCCGTCGAAGTCGGTGTGCTCCCTGCTGAAGAAGTCCTGACGTCGACGACCCGTGGACCCGACGACGCGCTCGACGCGTCGTCGCGGTCGCGGACCGACGCGGACCTTTCGTCATGACCGAGATCTTCGGCATCCCCGTCCAGGCGTTGTTCGGGCAGCTGCTGCTCGGGCTCGTCAACGGCTCGTTCTACGCGCTGCTGTCGCTCGGGCTCGCCGTGATCTTCGGCCTGCTCGGCATCGTCAACTTCGCGCACGGCGCGCTGTACATGATCGGCGCGTACGGCGCGTGGTTCCTGCTCGAGAAGTTCGGCATCAACTACTGGTTCGCGCTGGTCCTGTCGCCGCTCGCGATCGGCGTGCTCGGCGTGGTCATCGAGCGGCTGCTGCTGAAGCGGCTCTACAAGCTCGATCCGGTCTACGGACTGCTGCTCACGTTCGGGCTGACGCTGATTGCCGAAGGCATCTTTCGCGATCAGTTCGGCGTGTCGGGCCAGTCGTACAGCGTCCCCGACGCGCTGCAGGGCGCGACCGACGTCGGTTTCATGGTCCTGCCGAACTATCGTGCGTGGGTCGTCGTTGCATCGCTTACCGTCTGTTTCGCGACGTGGTTCCTGATCGAAAAGACGCGGCTCGGGTCCACGCTGCGCGCCGCGACCGAGAACGCTCCGCTGGTTCAGGCCTTCGGCGTCAACGTGCCCGTGCTCGTGATGTGTACCTACGGTGCCGGGGCGGCGCTGGCCGCGCTGGCCGGCGTGCTCGCGGCGCCGGTGATCCAGGTCACGCCGCTGATGGGCTCGAACCTGATCATCGTGGTGTTCGCCGTCGTCGTGATCGGCGGGATGGGGTCGATTCTCGGATCGATCCTGACCGGCCTGATGCTCGGCCTCGCCGAGGGGCTGACGCGCGTCTTCTATCCCGAGGCATCCAACGTCGTCGTGTTCGTGATCATGATCATCGTGTTGCTGATCCGGCCAGCCGGTCTCTTCGGAAAGGGCGCCTGACATGCAGCGAAAGAAGTCGTCCCTGGTGTTCGTCGGGTACCTGCTGCTGACGGTGCTCGCGCTGGCGGTCCCGTTCATCGGCGTCTATCCGGTGCTCGCGATGAAGTTGCTCTGCTTCGCGATCTTCGCCTGCGCCTTCAACCTGCTGTTCGGCTACACCGGCCTGCTGTCGTTCGGCCATGCCGCGTTCTTCGGCAGCGCGGCCTATGCGACCGGCTGGGTGGTGCGCACGCTGAACCTGTCGCCGGAGCTGGGCATCCTGTTCGGGATGGTCTTCGCCGCGGCGATGGGCCTGGTCGTCGGCGCGATCGCGATCCGACGACAAGGCATCTACTTCGCGATGATCACGCTCGCGCTCGCGCAGATGGTGTATTTCGCCTGCCTGCAGGCGCCGTTGACCCACGGCGAGGACGGACTGCAGGGCGTGCCGCGTGGCCGCCTGTTCGGCATGCTGTCGCTCGAGTCCGACGTGACGATGTACTACTTCGTGCTGGCGATCTTCATCCTCGTCTTCGCGTTCATCCGCCGCATCGTCCATTCGCCTTATGGTCAGGTGCTGGCTGCGATTCGCGAGAACGAGCCACGCGCGATCTCCCTCGGTTACACGGTCGACCGCTACAAGCTCCTCGCCTTCGTGCTGTCGTCGTCGCTGGCCGGGCTGGCCGGGGCATTGAAGACGCTGGTCCTCGGGTTCGCGACGTTGTCGGACGTTCACTGGACGATGTCGGGCGAGGTGATCCTGATGACGCTGCTCGGCGGTCTCAGCACGTTCTTCGGCCCGGTGCTCGGCGCCGGCATCGTCATCGCGTTGCAGGACGGTCTCGCGGATCGCGTCGGCTCGTGGGTGACCGTGATCATCGGCGTCATCTTCGTCTGCTGCGTGCTGCTGTTCCGTCGCGGAATCGTCGGCGAGTATGTCGCGTTTCGGGAGCGGCGCGGCAACCGCGCTCGGGCCGCTACCGCCGCATGAGCTGCATCTTTCGAAGTGAGCGCACGCTATCGCGTCGGTTTGTTTCACGTGAAACCGTCGATGGCGCCGCGGTGAACAAGCAGGGATAATCACGCCTCTTTCGTGGGGCGTTCAATGCGTTTTCCCAAGCACTTCGACGTGATCGTCATCGGCGGCGGCCACGCCGGAACCGAAGCCGCGCTCGCGGCCGCGCGGATCGGGTGCGCGACCTTGCTGTTGACGCACAACATCGAGACGGTCGGTGCGATGAGTTGCAATCCGTCGATCGGCGGCATCGGCAAGGGCCACCTCGTCCGCGAGGTCGACGCGATGGGCGGCGCGATGGCGCTGGCCGCGGACCGCGCGGGCATCCAGTTCCGCATCCTCAATGGCAGTAAAGGGCCGGCAGTCCGGGCGACACGCGTCCAGGCCGATCGGCTGCTGTACAAGGCGGCGATTCGACAGGTGGTCGAGAATCAGCCGAACCTCTGGCTGTTCCAGCAGGCGGTCGATGACCTGTTGCTCGAGAACGGGCGTGTCGCCGGTGTGTTGACGCAGTCGGGCATCCGCTTCGGCGCGTCGACGGTCGTGCTGACCGCCGGGACGTTTCTCAACGGCAAGGTACACGTCGGCATGCAGAGCCATTCGGCCGGGCGTGCCGGCGATCCGGCGTCACACACGCTGGCGACGAAGCTGGCCGAGCTGCAGTTGCCGAGGGGTCGGTTGAAAACCGGCACGCCGCCACGCATCGACGGTCGGACGATCGACTTCTCGGCGCTCGAAGTGCAGCACGGCGATGCCGATCCCGTCCCGACGTTCTCGTATCTCAGCGACGCTGCGATGCATCCGGCCCAGATGCCGTGCTGGATCACGCACACGAACGCTCGGACGCACGACATCATCCGCGGAGGCCTCGATCGATCGCCGATGTACAGCGGCGTGATCGAAGGCGTCGGCCCGCGTTACTGCCCGAGCATCGAGGACAAGATCCATCGCTTCGCGTCGAAGGACTCGCACCAGATTTTCTTGGAGCCGGAAGGTCTGACGACGAACGAGTACTACCCGAACGGGATCTCGACGAGTCTGCCGTTCGACGTGCAGTGCGATCTGGTCCACAGCATTCGCGGGCTCGAAGAGGCGCATCTCGTCCGGCCCGGCTACGCGATCGAGTACGACTACTTCGACCCTCGCTGCCTGAAGAAGACGCTCGAAGTCCGCGCCGTTCCCGGCCTGTTCTTCGCCGGGCAGATCAACGGCACCACCGGCTACGAGGAGGCGGCGGCGCAAGGGCTGCTCGCCGGCCTCAATGCCGCGCTCACGGTACGCGGTCAAGAGGGCTGGGTTCCGGCGCGAGACGAAGCGTATCTGGGCGTGCTCGTCGACGACTTGACCACGCACGGCGTGCTGGAGCCGTATCGAATGTTCACGAGTCGCGCAGAGTATCGATTGAGCCTGCGGGAAGACAACGCCGATCGGCGCTTGACGCCGACGGGACGCCGCCTCGGCGCAGTCGACGATGCGCGCTGGGATGCATTCGAGCGCCGGCGCGATCTTGTTTCACGTGAAACAGAGCGGCTCGCGGCGACCTGGATTTCGCCGCGGACCGTGACACCCGAGGAGGCGATCCGCGTGCTGGGACGGCCGATCGAGCGCGAGTATCGTTTGCGCGATCTGCTATGCCGTCCGGAGGTGACGTATCGCGAATTGACCTCCCTTCGCAACCGAGAGGGTCGACCGATGATCGATGCATCGGCCAGCGACGCGATCGCAGCGCAGGTCGAGATCGACATCAAGTACGCAGGTTACGTCACGCGTCAGCGCGACGAGGTCGAACGGGCGAGCGGCTTCGAGCACTTGGCGCTGAGTTCCGGAATCGACTACACGACCGTCCGCGGTCTCTCGTTCGAGGCGTGTCAGAAGCTGTCGGCGCAGCGTCCAGCCACCCTCGGCGAGGCCTCCCGGATCGCGGGCGTGACGCCGGCGACGATCTCGCTGCTCCTCGTTCACCTGAAGCGCGGCCTGGGCCGGACGACCGCTGCACCAGCCCCGCATGGCGCTTGACGCGGCTGCGGCCGCGCCCTCGCGGCACGCGTCCGGCGCATCGGCCAGCGCGCTCCGCCCTTCATTGATCGACGGCCTGCAACACCTCGGCGTCGCGGCATCGTCGGCGCAGGTCGACGCGTTGCTGCACTTTCTCGACTTGCTGGCCAAGTGGGGCAAGGTCTACAACCTGACGGCCGTGCGCAACCTGCAGGACATGCTGGTGATCCACCTGCTGGATTCGCTCGCAATCCTCGACCTCGTCGACCGCGTCGCGCCGACGTCGATCGTCGACGTCGGCAGCGGCGCAGGTCTGCCCGCGATCCCGCTTGCGATCCTGCGACCCGAGGTCGAGATCGTGTCGGTGGACGCCGTCGCGAAGAAGATTGGGTTCCAGCTCCAGGCCAAAGCCGCGTTGGGACTCGCGCGGTTGAGGCCCGTTCATGGACGCGTCGAGTCGCTGCGGCTGGACCGCACGCCGTCGCTGATCGTCTCGCGCGCGTACGCACCGCTCGCGGCCATGCTCGCGTCGATCGACCGCCTCGCCGATCGGTCGACCATGATCGTCGCGATGAAGGGCGCCCGGCCGGACGACGAGATTGCCGCGCTGTCGGCAGACTGGGTCGTCGACGACGTGATCCCGCTCGATGTCCCGTTCCTCGGCGCCGCGCGCTGCGCCGTGCTGCTGCGGCGAGCGACGGCATGACGAAGATCTTCGCGATGGCGAACCAGAAGGGCGGCGTCGGCAAGACGACGACCACGGTGAATCTCGCCGCGGCACTGGCCGCGTCGGCGCACCGCGTCCTCCTGGTCGACCTCGATCCGCAGGGCAATGCAACGATGGGCTCCGGAATCGACAAGCGGACGCTGCAGGTCAGCGTCTACGAACTGCTGCTCGGCTTGAGCCCGCTGCCGACCGCGCGCCGCCGTTCCGAGACCGGCCGCTACGACATCCTTCCCGCGAACCGCGAACTCGCCGGCGCCGAGCTGGATCTGGTCGGACTCGATCACCGCGAGACGCGGCTGAAGGCGGCGATCGCGCCGTATCTGGACGACTACGACTTCGTGCTGATCGATTGCCCGCCTGCGCTGTCGCTGCTGACCCTGAACGGGCTGACGGCCGCGCATGGCGTCATCATCCCGATGCAGTGCGAGTACTACGCGCTCGAAGGGCTGTCGGACCTCGTCAACACGATCAAGCAGGTTCATCGCAATCTGAACGCCGACCTCGAGATCATCGGCCTGCTCCGCGTGATGTTCGACCCGCGCTCGACCCTCGCGAACCAGGTGTCCGCGCAACTCGAATCGCACTTCGGCGACAAGGTCTTCAAGACGCTCGTCCCGCGCAACATCCGTCTCGCCGAGGCGCCGTCGTACGGCATGCCGGGCGTCGTCTTCGACAAGGCGAGCAAGGGGGCACAGGCGTATCTCGCGTTCGCCGCGGAGATGGTCGAGCGCTTCGGATCGGCCGCGACCGCGAGCCGCGGCGCGGCGGTTCGACCCCATACGGAGCCCGTCGCATGATTAAGCGGAAGGGGGGCCTCGGCCGCGGTCTCGAGACCCTGCTCGGCGCCGCCGAGCCGGAGCGCGACGCGGCGGCATCGACGCAGCCGCACGTGCTGCCGTTGACGCTGCTCGCGACCGGGCGCTATCAGCCGCGGACGCGCATGGACGAGGGCGCGCTCGCCGAACTCGCGGAGTCGATCAAGGCGCAGGGCATCATGCAGCCGGTGCTCGTCAGACCGTTGGCCGGCGGCCGCTACGAGATCATCGCCGGCGAGCGTCGCGTCAAGGCGGCCGCGATCGCCGGGCTGACCGACGTGCCGGTCCTGGTGCGCGACGTGCCCGACGAGTCGGCGGCCGCGATGGCGCTGATCGAGAACATCCAGCGAGAGGACCTGAATCCGCTCGAAGAGGCGCAGGGGGTGCAGCGCCTGATCGGCGAGTTCCATCTGACGCACGAGGACGCGGCGCGGGCGATCGGTCGCTCGCGGAGCGCGACGTCGAACCTGCTGCGCCTCATCAACCTCGCGAAGCCGGTGCAGACGATGCTGATGGCGGGCGACCTCGACATGGGGCACGCGCGCGCGCTGCTGGCGGTGGATGCCGCGAGCCAGATCACGCTCGCCCACCTGATCGTCGCGAAGCGCATGTCGGTGCGCGATGCCGAGCGCCTGGTCGCGCGTGCGGGTTCAGACGTCGTGCCCGCGTCGTCTTCCGCGTCACGGCCCGGGCGGGACGCGCCTCGAAGCGCCGACCTCGCGCGGCTCGAAACCGACCTCTCCGATGCCCTGGCGACGAAGGTCGAGGTACGGCTTCGGGCGAAGGGCCGAGGTCAGGTGATCATCGACTTCGCGAGCCTCGATCAGCTCGACGGCCTGATCGACGCAATGCGACGGCCGAAGCCGAACTGACCTACGTGACAGGACACTAGCGGTCGCGGTGCAGGCGAATCCGGGTCGTTCGCAGGCCCTGCTTCGCTTCGATGTGGATCTCGAGCGTTCCACCCCCTTCGACGGCCCGGACCGCGCGATCGATCGCCGCGATCAGGTGCGGATCGTTGTGACCGTCCAGAGACTCCGTGAAGCGCTGTTCCGTGTCGGCGTCGGCGTCTTCGTGCCGAGCCGTCGTGCCCTCGAGGTCCATGCTTTCGAAGCGAATGGTCGACGCGTCGGCGAGACCGTCGTCCGCCGGCTCACTGTACGCGTCGACGCGCCGCGCCTTGATCTCCTGCCCGGACGCCATGACCGGGACGATCCGCATCCGCGACAGCAACGTCAACTCGTTGATGGCCGACGGATCGAGCTGGCTTTCGGTGGCGATGATGAGATCGCCGTGTTCGATCGACAGCGGCACGATGCCGAGACGCCAGGCGGCACTGGCGGGAATCGCGGCGACCGCCTCGTCGGACACGGTGAAGTGGGCGAGCGAGACGAAGTGATGCCCCATCTTCTTCGCGTGGATCTTGTTCAGCGTGTCGGCATCGACGACGCCCATGTCGATCAGAATCTGGGCGAGCGGACGGCCGCGGTTCGCGCGTTGTCGCGACAGCGCGATCTGCAGCGCCTCCGGCCGGATCGCCCCCATCTCGATCAGTGCCTCGCCGAGACGCAGGCTGGGCTTCGTCTTCTGGTGAGCGAGCGCTTGCTCCAGCTGCCGCGCCTCGATCAGTCCCTCGTCGATCAGGTAGTCGCCGAGAACGAGCTTCCGCATCTCGTGCTGTTTCTCGACGGCCGCCTGCAACTGTTCTTCGCTGACCGCGTTCTCCTCGACGAGGACGCGGCCGATCGGGTCGCCTGCCTGGAAATAGGCGATCGCCGACTCCGGGATGAAGACCCGTTCGAGACGTTCGTCGGGCCGGCTGAAGTACAGGAACAGCCCGATCGCGTTTCGCACGAAGCCCAGCGTGTCGCCGGACTCGATCTCGTGGTCGGTGAACTCGACCGTGTAGACATGCACCTGCGACGACGAGATCGTTGCTTCCGCGCCACCGAGCATCGCGACGTCGACCGGACGCGCGGCGACCGGATCCGTCAGTCGAAGTCGCTTGATGCGCGAATTCCGGGCCACGATTCGCGCCGGATGACGCGGATGACCGGCACCCGGCCGGAAGACCAGTTCGTCGTCGCGACCGGTGAAGCGCAGCAGATCGCCGCGCTCGAGCGTACCGTCGTCGAACTCGATCTCGCAGGGCTCCGCGGCGCCTTCCACGGTCTCGAGACGCAGATGCGCCGGCTCGGGCCAGTGAATCGTGATGGGTTCCGCGGCGGACACGCGAGCTTCGGTCATGAGGGCGATCGGGGACGTCGGACACGGGCCGCGAGTGGCTCACACGGCGTCCGGCAAGGAACAAGACTATCCGGTAACCATCGGATCGACCATCGGATCATTCCGTACGGCCGTCGAGGCTTTCGTCGAGCGCAGTGTCCCCCCTGATTTGTTGCTCGATCTGGTTTGACTGGGAGGCCGTTAAAAAAGTATCATCTCGCGGCTTTGCGTTCGACGAATCGGCGCGGCTCTCACCGTTTGTGCGAGAGCGTGGGAGCGACAAGCGACGACGGCAACAAGCGACGACGGCAACAAGCGACGACGGCAAACAACGGCGGTTGGGCGCGATGGTCAGGACGGTTCAGTTGCAGGTGGCGATGACCGTCACCGTCGCCATGCTGGCAGCGATGATGGGCGGTGTCCATGCGGCGCTCTCGGCCGCGCTGGGCGGGCTCTCGTGCGTGGTTCCGAGCGGCTTGTTCGCATTGCGGCTGGCGCTGGAATCGCGGCGGCCGGGCGGCGCGACGGTTCACGGCTTCTTCGTCGGCGAGTTCGTCAAGCTCGCGGTCACGGTCCTGATGCTGTTCGCCGTCGCGAGCTTCTACCGCGACCTGAACTGGCTGGCGCTCATCGTCGGGTTCATCGCGGCACTGAAGAGTTATTTCCTGATCTTCCTGTTCGGGATCCGGCGCGTCTGACGCGCGGACCGATCGACACGACACTGCGAGCGACAAGCGTATGGCAAGCGACAGCATGGCGACCGAACATGCCCCAACGGCATCCGAATACATCGTTCACCATCTGACGCATTTCACGTCGGGCACGCAGAAGGGCATCATCGACCTGTCTGTCGTTAACATCGACACGCTGATCTGGTCGATCGGCATCGGCGTCGTGGCTTCGCTATTGATGTTCATCGCCGCGCAACGGGCGACCGCAGGCGTCCCGGGTCGGTTCCAGGCGTTGGTCGAGGTCATCGTCGAGATGGTCGAAGACCAGTCGAAGGCGATCGTTCACGGCAACCGCAAGTTCATCGCGCCGCTCGCGCTGACGGTCTTCGTGTGGGTGCTGTTGATGAACTCGCTCGACTTCCTGCCGGTGGACCTGTTCCACAAGATCTTCGGCGCGGTCGGCATGGAGCATCAGGTCGAGTTCTTCCGCATCGTCCCGACCGCAGACCTGAACGGCACGTTCGGTATCTCGCTCGGCGTCCTCATCCTGATGCTGTTCTACAGCGTCAAGATCAAGGGCCTCGGTGGCTGGGGCCATGAGCTTTTCACGGCGCCGTTCGGGACCAGCAAGAACCCGGTGTTCGCCGTGTTGCTCGGCATCGTCAACTTCGGCATGCAGTTGATCGAGTTCGTCGCAAAGACCGTGTCGCTCGCAATGCGGCTGTTCGGCAACATGTACGCCGGCGAACTGCTGTTCATGCTCATCGCGCTGATGGGCGCCGCCTGGACCGGCTGGAACGTCCAGTCCGTGCTGCTCGGCGGGGCCCACATCCTCGCGGGCTCGGTCTGGGCGATCTTCCACATCCTCATCGTTCTTCTGCAGGCGTTCATCTTCATGATGCTGACGCTGGTCTACATCGGCCAGGCGCATGAGGCGCATTGATTCCCGCTGTTCCGCTTTCCCTTTTCTTAACTAAAACTGTCGCAGAGGAGTTGTTATGACGAACGTCGCACTGGTTGCATTGGCTTGCGGTTTGATCATCGGTCTCGGGGCCATCGGTGCCTGTATCGGCATCGGCATCATGGGCGGCAAGTACATCGAGGCGTCGGCTCGTCAACCGGAACTGATGAACACGCTGCAGACCAAGATGTTCCTGCTGGCCGGGCTGATCGACGCGGCGTTCCTGATCGGTGTCGGTATCGCGATGCTGTTCGCGTTCGCCAACCCGTTCAAGTGATCGTCGCTCCCGAGCCATCCAACGTTTCGACAGGACATCGATCGTGAATCTGAATTCGACCTTCATCTTTCAGACCATCGTGTTCCTCATCTTCGTGTGGTTCATGAGTCAGTTCGTGTGGCCGCCGGTGATGAAGGCCCTCGACGAGCGGGCGCAGAAGATCGCCGAAGGGCTCGCGTCGGCCGATCGCGCGAAGCTCGAACTGAACGAGGCGCACAAGCGCGTCGACGCCGAGCTGTCGCAGTCGCGCGCGGACAACCAGGTGCGCCTCGCGGAAGCCGAGAAGCAGGCGGCGCTGGTGATCGCCGATGCGCGGAAGACGGCCGAGGTGGAGAAGGCGCGCATCCTCGCCGAGGCCAGGGCCGAGGCGGACCAGGAGGTGCAACGGGCCCGCGATGCGCTTCGCGACCAGGTTGCGGCACTCGCGGTGCAGGGCGCCGAGCAGATCCTGAAGAAGGAAATCGACCCGGCGCGTCATGCGGCGTTGCTCGGCGAACTGAAGGCGCAGCTGTAGGCAATCATGGCCGAGACCTCCACCATTGCCCGTCCGTACGCGGAAGCGCTGTTCCGCGTCGCTGCTGAAGACACGCGGACCGACGCGCTGACCGGCTGGTCGTCGCTGGTCGAGAACATGGGCGCGGTCGCTGCCGATCCCGACATGCAGCGGGTGCTCGGCGACCCGCGCGTGACCGGTGACCAGGTCTATGGCGTATTCGTCGGCGCGCTCGGCACGGCGCCCGGCAAGGACCTCGATACGCGCGCGCAGAACTTCGTCCGGACATTGATCGCCAACGATCGTCTCGGCGTGATGCCGGAGATCGCGGCGCAGTTCGCGGCGCTCGTCGATGCGAAGCAGGGCAGCGCCGAGGCGCAGATCACGAGCGCGTTCCCGATGGACGATGCCGACGTCGCGGACCTGGTCCGGGCGCTCGAGAAGAAGTTCGCGATCCGTTTGAAGCCGGTCGTGACCGTCGACCCGGCGTTGATCGGCGGCGTCCGTGTCGTCGTCGGTGACCGCGTGCTGGACACGTCGGTGCGCTCGCGGCTCGATGCGATGAAAATCGCCCTCGTGGCGTAGAGCGACCAAACAACCGTCTTTTCAGGGGTTCACATGCATCTCAATCCGTCTGAAATCAGCGAGCTGATCAAGAGCCGCATCGAAGGGCTCGGCGCTTCGACCGAAGTCCGTAACCAGGGCACGGTCGTGTCGGTGACCGACGGCATCGTGCGCATCCACGGCCTGTCCGACGCGATGCAGGGCGAGATGCTGGAGTTCTCGCCGGACTCGCAGGGCAACCCGACCTACGGCCTCGCGCTGAACCTCGAGCGCGACTCGGTCGGCTCGGTGATCCTGGGTGAATACGAGCACATCTCGGAAGGCGAGACCGTCAAGACGACGGGCCGGATTCTCGAAGTGCCGGTCGGACCGGAGCTGATCGGCCGCGTCGTCAACGCGCTCGGCGCGCCGATCGACGGCAAGGGTCCGATCAACGCGAAGATGACCGACGTCATCGAGAAGGTCGCGCCCGGCGTCATCGCGCGGCAGTCGGTGTCGCAGCCGATGCAGACCGGCCTGAAGTCGATCGACGCGATGGTGCCGGTCGGCCGCGGCCAGCGCGAGCTGATCATCGGCGACCGCCAGACCGGCAAGTCGGCGGTCGCGATCGATTGCGTGATCAACCAGAAGGGACAGGACTGCATCTGCGTCTACGTCGCGATCGGCCAGAAGGCGTCGACGATCAAGAACGTCGTCCGCGCGCTCGAGCTGAACGGCGCGATGGAATACACGATCGTCGTCGCCGCGAGCGCCTCGGAGTCCGCCGCGATGCAGTACGTGTCCGCCTACTCGGGTTGCACGATGGGCGAGTACTTCCGCGACCGTGGCCAGGACGCGCTGATCATCTACGACGACCTGTCGAAGCAGGCCGTCGCGTATCGCCAGATCTCGCTGCTGCTGCGCCGTCCGCCGGGCCGCGAGGCGTATCCGGGCGACGTGTTTTATCTCCACTCGCGCCTGCTCGAGCGCTCGGCGCGGGTCAATGCCGAATACGTCGAGGCCTTCACGAAGGGCGAGGTGAAGGGCAAGACCGGGTCGCTGACGGCGCTGCCGATCATCGAGACGCAGGCCGGCGACGTGTCGGCGTTCGTGCCGACCAACGTGATCTCGATCACCGACGGGCAGATCTTCCTCGAGACGAGCCTGTTCAATGCGGGTATCCGACCGGCCATCAACGCCGGCATCTCGGTGTCGCGGGTCGGCGGCGCGGCGCAGACGAAGGTCATCAAGGGCCTGTCGGGCGGGATCCGGACCGACCTCGCGCAGTACCGCGAGCTCGCCGCGTTCGCGCAGTTCGCATCCGACCTCGACGAAGCGACCCGGAAGCAGCTCGACCGCGGCGCGCGCGTGACCGAACTGCTGAAGCAGGCGCAGTACTCGCCGCTCTCGGTGTCGTTGATGGCCGTCTCGTTGTTCGCGGTCAACAAGGGTTACTTCGACGATCTCGACATCAAGCAGGTGTTGCCGTTCGAAGCGGGGCTGCACAAGTCGTTGAAGGCGAAGAACGCGGCGCTGCTCGACAAGATCGACAACACGAAGGTGCTCGACAAGGACAGCGAAGCGGAGCTGGCAACGGCGATCGCGGAATTCAAGAAATCCGGATCGTATTGAGGAGCCGCCATGGCAGCCGGTAAAGAGATCCGCGGCAAGATCAAGTCGGTCGAGAACACCAAGAAGATCACGAAGGCGATGGAGATGGTCGCCGCGTCGAAGATGCGCAAGGCGCAGGAGCGTATGCGCAAGGCGCGGCCGTATGCCGAGAAGGTGCGCAACATCGCGGCGCATCTCGGCGAGGCCAACCCCGAGTTCACGCATCCGTTCATGATTCCCCACGACGACGCCAAGGCGATCGGCTACATCGTGATCACGACCGACAAGGGCCTGTGCGGCGGGCTGAACACGAACGTCCTTCGGGCCGTGACCGGCAAGATGCGCGAGTACCAGAGCCAGGGACTGGAGGCGCAGGCCGTCGCGATCGGCAACAAGGGTCTCGGTTTCCTGTCGCGCGTCGGTGTCAAGGTGGTGGCGCACGTCACGCATCTCGGCGACGCGCCTCATCTCGAAAAGATGATCGGGCCGGTCAAGGTTCTGCTGGACGCGTATGCCGAAGGGAAGCTGAAGGCCGTCTACCTCTGCTACAACAAGTTCATCAGCGCCATCGCGCAGCAGCCGATGGTCGAACAGTTGTTGCCGCTGTCGGACGCGCACCTGCAGCAGACGGCCGAAGAGAAGAAGGCCTATGCGTGGGACTACCTGTACGAGCCCGATGCGCAGAGCGTCATCGAGTTCCTGATGGTCCGCTATGTCGAAGCGCTGGTCTTCACGGCGACGTCGGAGAACATGGCATCGGAACAGTCGGCGCGCATGGTGGCGATGAAGGCCGCCACCGACAACGCCGGCAGCGTGATCGGCGAACTGAAGCTGGTCTACAACAAGACGCGCCAGGCGGCGATCACGACTGAGCTGAGCGAGATCGTCGCGGGGGCCGCGGCGGTCTAGGTATGTCGGTGTTACACGATAAGGAACGAAGATGAGCGCAGCAACGATGGATGTGGACGCGACCGACAGCAAGGCGCGAAGCGAAGGCAAGATCGTCCAGTGCATCGGCGCGGTGGTCGACGTCGAATTTCCGCGCGGCGACATGCCGCGGGTCTACGACGCGCTGAAGATGGACGGTTCGGCACTGACGCTCGAAGTGCAGCAGCAGCTCGGCGACGGCGTGGTCCGTTGCATCGCGCTCGGCTCGTCCGACGGCCTGCGTCGCGGCATGATGGTCAGGAACACCGGTGAAGGCATCTCGGTGCCGGTCGGCATGGGCACGCTCGGGCGCATCATGGACGTGCTCGGCAATCCGATCGACGAGGTCGGCCCGATCAAGTCGGACAAGTTCGCCACGATCCACCGCCGCGCGCCGGCCTACGACGAGCTGTCGCCGTCGCAGGACCTGCTCGAGACCGGCATCAAGGTGATCGACCTGATTTGTCCGTTCGCGAAGGGCGGCAAGGTCGGCCTGTTCGGCGGCGCCGGCGTCGGCAAGACCGTCAACATGCTCGAGCTGATCAACAACATCGCGAAGGAGCACGCGGGCCTGTCGGTGTTCGCCGGGGTCGGCGAGCGCACGCGCGAGGGCAACGACTTCTATCACGAGATGAAGGACGCCGGTGTCATCGACGCCGAGCACTTCGAGAACTCGAAGGTCGCGATGGTCTACGGCCAGATGAACGAGCCGCCGGGCAACCGCCTGCGGGTCGCGCTGACCGGCCTGACGATGGCCGAGTTCTTCCGCGACGAGGGCCGCGACGTGCTGTTCTTCGTCGACAACATCTACCGCTACACGCTGGCCGGGACCGAAGTGTCGGCACTGCTCGGCCGCATGCCGTCGGCCGTGGGCTACCAGCCGACGCTGGCCGAGGAGATGGGCCGCCTGCAGGAGCGCATCACGTCGACGAAGACCGGCTCGATCACGTCGATCCAGGCGGTCTACGTGCCGGCGGACGACCTGACCGACCCGTCGCCCGCGACGACGTTCGCCCACCTCGACTCGACCGTCGTGCTGTCGCGCGACATCGCGGCGCTCGGCATCTACCCCGCGGTGGATCCGCTCGACTCGACGTCGCGCCAGCTCGACCCGAACGTCGTCGGCGACGACCATTACCAGACCGCCCGCGCGGTGCAGGGCACGCTGCAGCGCTACAAGGAGCTGCGCGACATCATCGCGATCCTGGGCATGGACGAGCTCGCGCCGGAGGACAAGCTGATCGTCGCGCGCGCGCGGAAGATCCAGCGCTTCCTGTCGCAGCCGTTCCACGTCGCCGAGACGTTCACCGGTGCGCCCGGCAAGTACGTGTCGCTCGCCGAGACCATCCGCGGTTTCAAGATGATCGTCGCCGGCGAACTCGACGCGCTGCCCGAGCAGGCCTTCTACATGGTCGGCACGATCGACGAAGCGATCGAGAAGTCGAAGAAGGTGGGCTGACGTGGCCAACACCATCCACGTCGACGTCGTCTCGGCCGAGGAGAACATCTTCTCGGGCGAGGCGGAGTTCGTCGCCTTGCCGGGCGAGGCGGGCGAGCTCGGCATCTATCCGAAGCACACGCCGCTGATCACGCGGATCAAGCCCGGTGCCGTGCGCATCCGGATCCCGGGCCAGTCCGAGGACGAGTTCGTGTTCGTCGCCGGCGGCGTGCTCGAGGTGCAGCCGGGCGTCGTCACCGTGCTCGCCGATACCGCGATCCGCGGCGCCGATCTCGACGAGAGCAAGGCCGCCGAGGCGAAGAAGAGCGCCGAAGAGGCGATGGCGAATGCGAAGAGCGACCTCGACCTGGCGCGGGCGCAGTCGGAGCTCGTCGTGATGGCGGCGCAGCTCGCGGCGATCCAGAAGCTTCGCCAGAAGCGATAGCTCGACGACGCGACGTATTGCGTCGCGAGGTCCACGTCTCGGGTCAGCAGGCGCCGGTGTAGAAGCGCAGCGGGCAGACCGCCTCGTAGCGCTCGTTGCCGCCGATCTCGACCTGGGCGCCTTCCGTGACGCGGCGGCCGCGTTCGTCGACGCGCATGTTGAACGTCGCCTTGCGGCCGCACCGGCAGACCGTCTTCATCTCCTCGAGGTCGTCGGCGAGCGTCAGCAACGCGCGCGAGCCGGGGAACGCCTGTCCGAGGAAGTCGCTGCGGATCCCGTAGCAGATCACCGGCACGCGCTCGACGTGCGCATGTCGGTGCAGGTCGATCACCTGGCGTTCGGTGAGGAACTGCGCCTCGTCGATCAGGACGCACGACGGCCGTGGCTGTGCGGCGAACAGCGCCGGGAAGTCGGTGCTCGCGTCGAACAGCGACGCGGCGCGCTCGACGCCGAGCCGCGACACGATGCGGCCGGAGCCGAAGCGGGTGTCGATGGCCGATGTGAACAACGCGACGGTCTGCCCGCGCTCCTCGTAGTTGTGCGCCACCTGCAGCAACGCGGTCGACTTGCCGGCGTTCATCGCGGCGTAGCGGAAATAGAGCTTGGCCATCGCGCTCCTCGAAGAGCTGCGCAGTCTAACGGCGAAGACCCGGCGGACGCGACCTTTAGAATGCGGGACCCTTTTGCGGACATGCCATGCATTCGACCGGGCTCGCCAACGACACCTTCCTCCGCGCGCTGCTGCGGCAGCCGACCGCCCATACGCCGGTCTGGCTGATGCGCCAGGCGGGACGTTACCTTCCCGAATACGTCGCCACGCGAAAGAAGGCGGGGTCGTTCCTCGGTCTCGCGAAGACGCCCGACCATGCGACCGAGGTCACGCTGCAACCGCTCGACCGCTACGACCTCGACGCGGCGATCCTCTTCTCCGACATCCTCACGGTGCCCGATGCGATGGGGCTCGGGCTGTATTTCGTCGAAGGCGAGGGTCCGCAGTTCGAGCGGCCGGTACGCGACGAAGCGGACGTCGCCCGGCTCTGCGTGCCGTCGCGCGAGAGCTTGCGGTACGTCTACGATGCGACCGCGCAGATCCGCCGGGCGCTGATCGGTGCCGACGGCCGGCAACGCGTGCCGCTGATCGGCTTCTCGGGAAGTCCGTGGACGCTCGCCTGCTACATGGTCGAGGGCCGGTCGTCGCGCGATTTCCAGACGATCAAGACGATGCTGTATCGACGGCCCGACCTGCTCGAACGCCTGCTCGACGTCACCACGGACGCCGTGGTGGACTACCTCACCGCGCAGATCGAGGCCGGCGCCCAGGCGGTGATGCTGTTCGACACCTGGGGCGGCGCGCTCGCGCACGACGCCTATCGGCGCTGGTCGCTCGCGCCGATGCACCGCATCGTCGAACGCCTGCCCCGGCAGCACGCCGGACAGCGCGTCCCGAGCATCATCTTCACGAAGGGCGGCGGCGCCTGGATCGAGGCGATCGCCGATACCGGGGTCGATGCGATCGGACTCGACTGGACCACCGATCCGGCAATCGCCCGGCGCGCGGTGGGGTCGCGCTGCGCACTGCAAGGCAATCTCGATCCGGCGATCCTGTTCGGCGGCGACGACGCGATCCGGGCCGAGGTCGCGAAGGTGCTCGCCGCGTTCGACAGCCCGGCGACGCCGGGCCACGTGTTCAACCTCGGCCACGGCATCTCGCAGTTCACGTCGCCCGACGCGGTGAC
>CAXTDA010000017.1:0-21132 GCA_964242935.1 uncultured Burkholderiaceae bacterium
AGCAGCCGCTCGGCGGCAAGGCGCAGTTCGGCGGCCAGCGCTTCGGCGAGATGGAGGTGTGGGCGCTGGAAGCCTACGGCGCGTCGTACGTGTTGCAGGAGATGCTGACCGTCAAGTCCGACGACGTCGCGGGCCGCACCAAGGTCTACGAGAACATCGTCAAGGGCGACCACGTGATCGACGCCGGCATGCCGGAGTCGTTCAACGTGCTGGTCAAGGAGATCCGTTCGCTCGGCATCGACATCGATCTGGAGCGTGTCTGATGCGCGCGATCGAACTCTATGAAATCGGTTTTTCACACCTCACCGGAGTGAATGCATGAAAGCGCTGCTCGATCTATTCAAGCAAGTCCAGCAGGAAGAGGTGTTCGACGCGATCAAGATCGGCCTCGCGTCGCCTGAGAAGATCCGTTCGTGGTCGTACGGCGAGGTCAAGAAGCCGGAGACGATCAACTACCGCACGTTCAAGCCGGAGCGCGACGGTCTCTTCTGCGCGAAGATCTTCGGGCCGATCAAGGACTACGAATGCCTGTGCGGCAAGTACAAGCGCCTGAAGCACCGCGGCGTGATCTGCGAGAAGTGCGGCGTCGAGGTCACGCTCGCGAAGGTGCGTCGCGAACGCATGGGCCACATCGAGCTCGCGTCGCCGACCGCGCATATCTGGTTCCTGAAGTCGCTGCCGTCACGCCTCGGCATGGTGCTCGACATGACGCTGCGCGACATCGAGCGCGTGCTGTACTTCGAGGCCTACGTGGTGGTCGATCCGGGCATGACGCCGCTGAAGCGCTGCCAGATCATGACCGAGGACGACTACCTGTCGAAGGTCGAGGAGTTCGGCGACGACTTCCACGCGCTGATGGGCGCCGAAGGCGTGCGTGAGCTGCTGCGCTCGATCGACATCAACCGCGACATCGAGCAGCTGCGCCAGGACCTGGCCGCGACCGGCTCGGAAGCGAAGATCAAGAAGATCGCGAAGCGCCTGAAGGTGCTCGAAGGCTTCCAGAAGTCCGGCATCAAGCCCGACTGGATGGTCATGGAAGTCCTGCCGGTGCTGCCGCCGGAGCTGCGTCCGCTGGTGCCGCTCGACGGCGGCCGCTTCGCGACGTCGGATCTGAACGACCTCTATCGCCGCGTGATCAACCGGAACAACCGCCTGAAGCGCCTGCTGGAGCTGAAGGCGCCGGAGATCATCGTCCGCAACGAGAAGCGGATGCTGCAGGAAGCGGTCGACTCGCTGCTCGACAACGGCCGACGCGGCAAGGCGATGACGGGCGCGAACAAGCGGCCGCTGAAGTCGCTCGCCGAGATGATCAAGGGCAAGGGCGGCCGGTTCCGCCAGAACCTGCTCGGCAAGCGCGTCGACTACTCGGGCCGCTCGGTCATCGTGGTCGGCCCGCAGCTGAAGCTGCATCAGTGCGGCCTGCCGAAGAAGATGGCGATCGAACTGTTCAAGCCGTTCATCTTCAACCGCCTGGAACAGATGGGCGTTGCCACGACCATCAAGGCCGCGAAGAAGGAAGTCGAGAACGAGACGCCGGTGGTGTGGGACATCCTCGAAGAGGTGATCCGCGAGCACCCGGTGATGCTGAACCGCGCGCCGACCCTGCACCGCCTCGGCATCCAGGCCTTCGAGCCGGTGCTGATCGAAGGCAAGGCGATCCAGCTGCATCCGCTCGTCTGCGCGGCGTTCAACGCCGACTTCGACGGCGACCAGATGGCCGTGCACGTGCCGCTGTCGCTCGAAGCGCAGATGGAGGCGCGCTCGCTGATGCTGGCGTCGAACAACATCCTGTTCCCGGCCAACGGCGATCCGTCGATCGTGCCGTCGCAGGACATCGTGCTCGGCCTCTACTATGCGACGCGCGAGAAGGTCAACGGCAAGGGCGAGGGCAGCTACTTCGCGAACGTCGGCGAAGTCCATCTCGCCTACGAGAACAAGCAGGTCGAGCTGACGAGCCGGATCACGGTCCGCATCCGCGAGTTCCTGAAGAACCCCGACTACGTGTCGATCCTGCCCGGCTCGCTCGATGCCGAGCAGATCGCCGCGGCCGAGCCGCAGTTCGTCGAGAAGATCTCGCGCTTCGAGACCACCGTCGGCCGCGCGATCCTGTCCGAGGTGCTGCCGAAGGGCCTGCCGTTCAGCGTGCTCAACAAGGCGCTGAAGAAGAAGGAGATCTCGAAGCTGATCAACGCGTCGTTCCGTCGCTGCGGCCTGCGTGCCACGGTGGTCTTCGCCGACCAGCTGATGCAGTCGGGTTTCCGGCTCGCGACGCGCGCCGGCATCTCGATCTGCGTCGACGACATGCTCGTCCCGGCGCAGAAGGAGACGATCATCAACGCGGCCGCGCACGACGTGAAGGAGATCGACCGGCAGTACTCGTCGGGCCTCGTCACGTCGCAGGAGCGCTACAACAACGTCGTCGACATCTGGGGCAAGGCCGGCGACCGCGTCGGCAAGGCGATGATGGAATCGCTCGCGACCGAGCCGACCACCGACCGTCACGGCAAGGCGGTGCGCCAGGAGTCGTTCAACTCAATCTACATGATGGCCGACTCGGGCGCGCGCGGTTCCGCCGCGCAGATCCGCCAGCTGGCCGGCATGCGCGGCCTGATGGCGAAGCCGGACGGCTCGATCATCGAGACGCCGATCACGGCGAACTTCCGCGAAGGCCTGAACGTGCTGCAGTACTTCATCAGCACGCACGGCGCGCGGAAGGGTCTCGCCGACACCGCGCTGAAGACGGCGAACTCGGGCTACCTGACGCGGCGTCTGGTCGACGTCACGCAGGACCTGGTCGTCGTCACCGAAGACTGCGGCACGGTCGACGGCGTCAACATGAAGGCGCTGGTCGAGGGCGGTGAGGTGATCGAGGCGCTGCGCGACCGGATCCTCGGTCGCGTGACGGCGGTCGACCTCGTCAACCCCGAGACGGCCGAAGTGCTGCACGAAGCCGGTTCGCTGCTCGACGAGGACGCGGTCGAGAACATCGAGGCGCTCGGCATCGACGAGGTGCGCGTGCGCACGCCGCTGACCTGCGAGACGCGCTACGGCCTCTGCGCCAAGTGCTACGGCCGCGACCTCGGCCGCGGCACGCTCGTCAACACCGGCGAAGCGGTCGGCGTCATCGCCGCCCAGTCGATCGGCGAGCCGGGCACGCAGCTGACGATGCGCACCTTCCACATCGGCGGCGCGGCGTCGCGGGCGTCGGTGGCGTCGGGCGTCGAATCGAAGTCGAACGGAACCGTCCGCTTCACGGCGACGGTGCGCTACGTCACGAACGCGAAGGGCGAGCAGATCGCGATCTCGCGGTCGGGCGAAGTGCTGGTCACCGACGACCACGGCCGCGAGCGCGAGCGTCACAAGGTGCCGTACGGCGCTACGCTGCTGGCGCTCGACGGCACGGTCGTCAAGGCCGGCATGCCGCTCGCGTCGTGGGACCCGCTGACCCGTCCGATCATCAGCGAGTACTCGGGCCGCGTGAAGTTCGAGAATGTCGAGGAAGGCGTCACCGTCGCGCGTCAGCTCGACGACGTGACCGGATTGTCCACGCTCGTCGTGATCGATGCGAAGCGCCGCGGCACGTCGGCGGTCAAGGGCGTGCGGCCGGTCGTCAAGCTGATCAACGAAATCGGCGAGGAAGTGAAGATCGCCGGGACCGAACACCCGGTAACGATCGCGTTCCAGGTCGGCGCGCTGATCACGGTCAAGGACGGCCAGGACGTCGCGGTCGGCGAGGTGCTGGCGCGGATCCCGCAGGAGTCGTCGAAGACGCGCGACATCACCGGCGGCCTGCCGCGGGTGGCCGAGCTGTTCGAGGCGCGCTCGCCGAAGGACGCGGGCACGCTCGCCGAGGTCACCGGCACCGTCACGTTCGGCAAGGAGACCAAGGGCAAGCAGCGCCTGATCATCACCGACATGGAAGGCGTCGCGCACGAGTTCCTGATCACCAAGGAAAAGAACGTGCTGGTCCACGACGGCCAGGTGGTCAACAAGGGCGAGTCGATCGTCGACGGACCGGCGGACCCGCAGGACATCCTGCGACTGCTCGGCATCGAGGCGCTGGCCCGCTACATCGTCGACGAGGTGCAGGACGTCTATCGCCTGCAGGGCGTGAAGATCAACGACAAGCACATCGAGGTGATCGTGCGTCAGATGCTGCGTCGGGTGCAGGTGGTCGACGCGGGCGAGACGCGCTTCATCCAGGGCGAGCAGGTCGAGCGCTCGCACTTCCTCGACGAGAACGACGCGACGATCGCGGCCGGCAAGCGTCCGGCGATCCACGGCAACGTGCTGCTCGGGATCACGAAGGCGTCGCTGTCGACCGACTCGTTCATCTCGGCGGCGTCGTTCCAGGAGACGACGCGGGTGCTGACCGAGGCGGCGATCATGGGCAAGCGCGACGAACTCCGCGGGTTGAAGGAGAACGTCATCGTCGGCCGTTTGATCCCGGCGGGGACGGGTCTCGCGTTCCATATCGCGCGGAAGGCGAAGGAACTGTCGGAGCAGAAGGATCGCGAGCTGGCGGCGCAGCAGGAGCTGGAGGCGCTGGAGGTGGCGAGCAATGCGTCGGCTGCCGAGGCCGCGGCGAGCGAGGCGACGGTCGAGAGCTGACGTTAACTGGTCGAATCGACGCGGTTCGGTCGATGAAGGAACGAGGCCGGGGCAGCGATGCTCCGGGCTTCTTTTCGGTGTCGTGTCCGGTCGACTGGGTGTCGACGGCCACACGTCGCCCCGCGATTGAGTTCGCGCGTCGCCGCACGCCAAACTAAAACATGACCAGCGCCGTCAACGCATACTAAACGCTGCCTATCATATGGCCATCTTCGAGTCCCTTATGCAACGGAGCGAATCACATGGCAGGCGCGATTGCGGCGTCGACCCGTGCCGGGCGCTACATCAGCCAGCCAACCGGTTACCGCGCCTTCATCCCGGCGCGGCTGCCCCCGCAACCGGAACTCGCACTGAGCGGCGCGCTGCACCGGCTGCTGTCCGCGGCCGACCGTGCCCTGGGTCGGCTCGATGGGTCGGTGCTGACCTTGCCGAATCCCGATCTCTTTGTCTTCATGTATGTGCGCAAGGAAGCGGTGCTCTCCAGTCAGATCGAGGGAACACAGAGTTCGCTGCAAGATCTCCTGGCCGCTGAAGCGCAGTTGTTCGACGAGCACTCGCCCCGGGACGTGGAAGAAGTGGTCAATTATGTCCGTGCCATGAATCACGGACTCGCCCGCTTGCCGGAGCTGCCGGTTTCGATTCGACTCATTCGCGAGATCCACTCGGAACTGATGCAGGGTGTACGGGGCGGTCGCTTGCAGCCGGGTGAGTTGCGTACGAGCCAGAACTGGATCGGCCCCGCGGGCTGCACGCTGACGACGGCGAGCTTCGTGCCGCCGCCGCAGCATGTCGTTCCCGAAGCACTCAGCGATCTGGAAAATTTTTTGCACGGTGCCGACGATTTGCCGCCGCTCGTCAAGATCGCGTTAGCGCACGTGCAGTTCGAGACGATCCATCCGTTCCTCGACGGCAACGGACGCGTTGGTCGTCTATTGATCACCTTCCTGTTGACCGAAAGCGGTGTGTTGCACAAGCCGGTCCTGTACTTGTCGCACTACTTCAAGCGGCATCGGCAGGCTTATTACGACCATCTGCAAGCAGTGCGCGATCATGGAACCTGGGAGGCGTGGCTCGAGTTTTTCCTGCATGGCGTCGTCGAGGTCGCGGCCGAAGCGGCCGAGACGGCGAGACGCATCCTTCACCTACGCGAACAACATCGCAGCGCGATCACCAGACAACTCGGCCGCGCGGCCGGCAATGGTCACAGGGTGCTCGAGTCGTTGTACGATCGGCCGATCGTGACGGTCAACGACGTCCAGCGCATGACCGGAACCACCTATGCCGCGGCAAACAGCCTCGTCGCTCGGCTCGTGATGCTTGGCGTATTGAGCGAAATGACCGGCTATGCACGCAACCGGCGCTTCCGCTATTCCTCCTACATCGCGCTATTCAATGAGAACGGGCCCGGTGCGGAGGAAGGCTCGTGAATTGGATTGACCGCTTGCCGATCACGGGCCTGCTACATCTTCGATTGGGTGCAAGGTCGAATGACATGCGAAGCGATCTTGGCCAAGTCAGAACCCAAAGGAGCGTCGTGACGCGTGCTTGCTCTTGGTCATTTGCTTTCATCATGCTGAAGACGCGACGGTCCGCGCTGCGCGGGGTGTAGCCGAGCCCTGGCATGCAGCAGTGCGCTCGCCCTGGATGAAGCGCGTCCCGCCGCGTCGACCACCTGCACCCGACGCATTCGTCTGACCGAAGAGGTCATTCAGCGTTGTCGGTCTGCGGGCCCGGGCTGGCAGACTCGCATCCCAGATTTAGTCGCTCGGCGCCAAAATGACCGTCTAACCGGACATTCCAGCGGACGGCATGGCCGCCGATGAGCAGATTCGTTAGACAAGAGTGTCGTGCTTCACCTTTACATACTCGCTGGCTATATTGCGCGAGAGTTGTTTCCGGAAAGCTTGCAGGCGCCTTTCCGACAACTTGGCTTGGCGTACTCATTGTCTTTGTGGGCGCATGGGGCGCCGCCTTTGCGGCCGCTGAACTAAGTCGTTAGGCACCGCTTTGGAAGAGGCACGTGTCAAACCGAATGGAGGTCATCGTGCTGCCCGGTCCATCGCTCAGTGCGCTGTTGGCGAATGCCGTGCTGCTCCTTCATGTCGGCATCGCGGCGTTCGTCGTGGCAGGACTGCTGTTTGTCGTCGCCGGCAACCTCAAGCAGTGGCGCTGGGTGAACAATGCCTGGTTACGCACCACTCATTTGACTGCCATAGCCATTGTCGTAGCGGAGTCGTGGCTCGGCTTCGTCTGTCCTCTGACCACGCTCGAAATGTGGCTGCGGTCTCGCGCTGGCGGGGCGTCTTACAAAGGCGACTTCATCGAGCATTGGCTTCAGCCGTTGCTTTACTACAGCGCGCAAGCCTGGGTATTCGTTGCGGCTTACACCGCTTTTGCCTTGCTCGTGCTCGCCAGCTGGTGGTACTTCCCACCACGCTTCAAGGGTCGCAATGATCAACGACTCGCCTCACTTCATGATCGATCGGTCGAATTTGCGACGCCGCGCGACCGCTGAAGGCTGAACTGCTGAACAGATCGTTTTAGCCGCCACATGAGACATCGCTTCTCGGGAACCGGACCAGGAACGCAGACGCCGGACGGGTGCTCGGTCGACTTCTATCGAGCGTTGCCTTACATGGGAGAACTCGAAGACATCGAGCCCGCTCTGCGACGGCATACATCGGCGCTCGAACTCGGCTGCGGCAACGGCAGGCTGAGCAAGCGAATGGGTGAGCTTGGTCTGAAAGTGACCGGCGTGGACGAGTCCCCTGACATGCTGGCGCACCTTCCGCCCGACGTGGAAGGTGTCTTGTCCTCGATCGAACGACTCGATCTCGGCTGCAAATGGCCCGTTGTCCTTTTGCCCAGCCACCTGATCAACCATCCGGCGGAAGACGTTCGAAGTGCGTTCCTCGCAGCGGCGAGACTGCACCTGTCCATCGGCGGTACGTTCTTCGTCAAGCGGCACGATCCATCGTGGCTGGCCACCGTCCCGTCGGGGTTCATCGGCTCATCGAGAGGGGTTGACTACCATGCCGAGGATGTTCGTCATGTTGGCAGCCAGGTCCGAATGACGTTGCGATACGAAGCGTTCGGCCAGAGTTGGACCCAGTCGTTTTCGACCACCGCCCTGTCCGAAGTGGACGTCCAGGAGCAACTACATCAGCACGGCTTTGAGCAGATCGAATGGTTCGGCCCGCATAGATTGTGGGCGGGCGCAACGGCGAGCGATTTCTGACCCGGCCCGAACCGGGTTCCGATGCATGGCCTTGACCATCGTCGTATCCAGGCTAGCGCTATCGCAAACTGTCCGACCTTCCGCCGGCCATGACGACCGCGCCGGTCACGACAGCAGTTCGGCCTGGGGCTGCTCCCGTTCCTGAGCGAGGGCGCGCGTCGCTTCGCGATGGCCTTCGATCCGTTCGGCCAGGTACAGCGCGTCGCGCGCGACGCCGGAAAAGCGTCCCGACCCCCAGGTGTGCAGCCAGGGCAGTCCGAGAAAGTAGAGGCCTTCCTGCGCCGTCACGCCGCGGACGTGGTGCGGGTGACCGCGGCCCGTGAACACCGCCGCGTCGAGCCATGAAAAGTCGGGCAGGAAGCCGATGCACCAGATCACGGTCGAGATGCCCGCGGACTCCAGGGCGAGCTCGGTGCGCTCGGCGGCGGGCGACCACACCGGCGCGTAGACGCTGCCGGGGGGCGCGTCGATGCTTTTCTCGGCGATGTAGCGGTCGATGCTCGCGTTGATGCCGTTGTAGATCTTGTCCGCGTGGTCGAGCGCCGGACCCAGGCGGGGTTCGAAGCGCAGGACGCCGTCCCGCACGTCGGAGAGCGGGCCGTACAACTCCATGCCTTCGAGTGCGAAGGTGCGCAGGTCGATATCGCGGCCGCCGTCACGGCCCGTGACATAGTGGTTGGTGTTGTCGCGGACGCCTTCCCGGAGCGGATGCTCGTGGACCGACATGTCGTAGTAGCCCATGTCGGCGAGCCAGTCGACCACGTCCTTGCCTCGATAGAAGCGCGCGCAGCGCGGCGCGTCGCCGATCGCGAGGACCACCTTGCGCCCTTCGAGGTGCAGGTCTTCGGCGATCTGCGCACCCGACTGGCCGGCGCCGACGACCAGCACGCTTCCTTCCGGCAGTGCCGCGGCGCTGCGGTACTGCTCCGAATGCATCTGGAGGACCTCCTTCGGCAACCGTTCGGCCATCCGCGGAACGATCGGCTGGTGGTAGCCGCCGGAGGCGACGACCACCTGGTCGGCCGTGCAGCGGCCCTGGCTCGTCGTCACTTCGAAGCCGCCGTGCACGCGGGGGACAACGCGCAGCACGGCGACGCCCTCCTGCAACGGCGGGTCCACGGCGCGCTTGAATCCTTCGAGGTAATCGAGGATCTCGTCCTTCTTCATGAAGCCGTGCGGGTCGGCACCACGATACTCGTGACCCGGCAGTCGGCATTGCCAGTTCGGCGTCACGAGACAGAAGTTGTCCCAGCGCTGCGTGCGCCATGAGTGCATGGCGGTCCGCTTCTCGAAGACGACGTGGTCGATCCGGCGCTGTCGCAGATAGTGGCTGAGGGACAGCCCTGCCTGGCCGCCACCGACGACGACGACGCTGTGGTGCGAAGGTAAGTCGGACATCCTGAGTCCTCCGGGATAGACGTCGCTTGCTCAGGACGCCGGGGGATCGAACGCGATCATCTCGATGCGCGCGTCCCGTGTGTCGAGGAAAGGTGCGGAGCGTGCTTCGATCTCGGCCAGCTGATCGGCGGCACGCGAGCAGGCGAAGCCGAAGCGGGCGGCGACCCGATCGGAGGCGATCTGCGTCGCAGCGCGCAGGCGCGAAAGGAAGTCGGGCAGGCTGTAGGCGGCACCGAGCTGGAAATAATCGTGAATGACGAGCGATGGGGAGTAGCAATTCGATTCGCTGCCGTCGGGCCAGCGAAGGCGGTAATGCATGGCGGGCATGGGTGGACTCCTGAAAGGGCAAGTACGGCGGCTCAGGCAGCGACTGCGAGGCGGTACAGCGCTTCGTGTCGCTCTGCACTGGCATCCCAGTCGAAGCGGTGACACACGGCCGGTACCTCCCCTCGCGGCCGGGCCATCGCGTGCAACAGCGCAGCGGCGATCGAAGTCGCGTCGAACGGGTCGGCCCAGGTGACATCGCGGTCGTCGAAGTGCTCCGTGAATGGCGCGATCCGCGATACCACCGCGGCCGTGCCGCAGGCGAGCGCCTCCAGCGCAGCCAGCCCAAAGCCTTCCACCAGCGACGGCATCGCCAGCACGTGCGCACAGCGATAGAGGGCCGGCATGTCGGCATCGGCCAGCGGCCCGGTGACGACGATGGTCTGGTGCGGCCCGATATCGAGCCCGGAGGCCGCCGCTTCGCGATGGAACGCGTTCGCTTCGGGCGCATGGTTGAGGAGGCTGGCGCCGCCGGCGATGACCAGTTGCGCGCGGGGCAGATGCTGACGCAACGCGATGAAGGCGGCGAGAAGCCGGCGCGTGTTCTTGCGCGCTTCGATGCCGCCGACGCACAGCACCACGGGCCTGCCGGGCCCGCCGATGCCGAGCCGCATCGCCACCGCGGCGTCACCGGGCGTCGCGCGCGGCGAGAAGCGCCTCACATCCACGCCGTTGGACACCTGCTTCGCCTCCAGTCCCCAGTCGGCCCGCAGCCGCTCGCACCACAACCGGCTGACGCACAACACCTGCATGGCGTCGCGGATCGAGCGCTCCTCCCAGCGCTGCACGCGCGGGTCGTCGAAGGTCTCCAGGTGGTGCACCGTACGAACGTAGCCTTCGATGTCGCCTGCGGCCGTCAGGTCGGCCAGCGCGTTGCCACCGATGCCGTCGTGGGCATGGAAGACGTCGAAGCACTCGCGCTGCAGCAGGTCTTCGAGACGCTCGGTGAACGCCGCGATGCGATCGCGCACCGTGTCGGCAAGCGACGCTTTGGCCGGCGGCGCCGGCGCCAGCACCACACGGCACGACGTGTCCCGGAACATCCGCTGGCCAGGCATTGCCGGTGCCAGCACCGTGACCGCATGGCCACGGGCCTGCAGCGCCTCGCCGAGTTCGAGCACGTGCACCACCCCGCCCCGCGGGTTGATCGAATGCGTCAACAGCGCGATGGCGAGTGGTTCAGCCATGGTGCGTCTGCCGGGCCGTGATGAACGGCTCGGCGTCGAGATTCCAGATCGGCGCCTCGAAACCGCGGTGCACGAGCGTGACCTCGGGGCCGGCGACGACTTCGCCGATGACGCCACAGGCGATGTCGCGGAAGTGGAAGCGCGCCAGCACGGCATCGACCTGCCGGGGCGGCACGCTGAGCACGAAGCCGTAACTCGGGAATGCCGTCAACCAGCGCAGCAGTTCCGCGTCGTCGTCGAGGGACACCGCGGCCGGCCGCGGCACGGTCGCGACATCGATGCGGCCACCGACCTGCGAGCACTCGAGAAGCATCAGCGCCGTACCGACCGCGCCGGCCATGCTGATGTCCTTGGCGGCCTCGGCGAGCCCCGCTTCGGCCAGCGCGGGCAGGACCTCGAGGTCGGCGCGCAGCCGCTCGCCCGGCGCGCCGGTCGAGGCGTTCCAGTAAGGATAGGGCGACTCCCAGGCCCCGCGCAGGTCGACAGCCATGATCAGCGCGTCGCCGACCCGTGCATCGAAGCTGGTCAGCAGCCGCTCGGCGCGGCCCAGCACCGCGACCGCCAGCTGACCGCGTTCACTGCGGTTGTTGCTGTGGCCGCCGACGATCGGTACGCCGTAGCGCTGCGAGGCCTCCGCGAGCCCCTGCAGCACGAGCAGGCCCTCTGCCGCGCCGGCGCTCCACAGCGCGTCGACGACCGCGACGGGGCGACCGCCCATGGCGTAGATGTCGCTCACGTTGACCATCACGCCGCAGTAGCCGGCGAACCACGGCATGCGCTCGACGAATTCGTCGACGAAGCCTTCGATGGCGAAGAGCAGGTACCCGCCGCCGATCGCGTCGGGGATCGCAGCACAATCGTCGCCGACGGCGATACCCGACGGGAGTGCTGCCGCCAACTCCCGCATGACGGCCGGCAAGTCGTTCTTGTGCGCGAAACCGCGGCTGGCACGCAATGCGATGCAGAGTTCGGACGCGTTCACGCCGGTGGTCCGGACGAGCGGGTGACCAGGCCGGTGTACGGGTCGAGGCACGGGGGGTAATGCGCCAGGTCGGCCCGCATCAGGCTGTGGGGCCGGCGGTGCAGGGTCTCGGGCTTCAGTGCCTGCCAGTGCAGCCGCTCGAACATCGCGACGTTCTGCTGCTGAACGTGCGCCAGGAACGTGTGGCATCCGCGCGCATGTGCACTGCCGACCGCCAGTCGGATCAGCGTCGCGCCGAGCCGACCATGCTGTCGAAACGCCGCATGCACCGCAAGCCGGGAACCCCACCAGACCCCCTCTTCGGCCTCGTGGATGCGGACCGTGCCGACACACTGGTCCGGAACACCGCCGACGCAAGCCAGCGCGACGATCGACTGCGCGTGGTCGTCGACCGCGTCGCGATCGTCGCCGATGAACACGCCCTGCTCTGCGCAGAACACCGCGCGACGCAGGGCGTGCGCTTCCGTCAGCTCCCACTTGCCGGACGCCCATTTGACGCGGAACTCGCACGGCATGAAGGCGAGTTGTGCATCCGGCCCGGCGGGCCGCAGCGCTTCCAGACAGGTGGTCGGCATGGCAACGGCCCTCTCAGCTTTCGTACTGCGAAAGCGAGGAACAGGCACCGCACTTGCCGCAGCCGGCCTTGATGTCCTTCGAATGCAGCCCGGCGGCCGAAATCATCGCGCCGAGCGGCTCCAGGATCGAGCGCATCCAGGCGGCCTCGGGTGCCGGATGGTCCTCGAGGGGCGTGCCGCCGATCGGCACGAACGGCACCACGAACGGATAGACGCCGAGCGCGAGCAACCGGTCGGACATCGCAAGGATCTCCTCGCGCGTGTCACCGAGTCCGGCCAGGATGTAGGTACTGACCTGGCCACGGCCGAAGATGCGGACCGACGCCTCGAATGCCGACAGGTAGCGGGAAACCGGCACCGTCGCCTTGCCCGGCATGACGCGTTCGCGAACTGCCGGCGTCACCACCTCCAGGTGCATGCCCAGGGTGTCCACGCCGGCGGCCTTCATGCGGACGAACCAGCGGTCGTCGTCGGGCGGCTCGCACTGGCCCTGCAGCGGCAGATCGACGCTCGCCTTGATCGCGAAGGCGCTTTCGGTCAGCACCTTCGCCCCGCGGTCGTCCCCGGCCGGCGTGCCGGTCGTCATGACCATGTGCTTCACGCCGTCGAGCAGCACGGCCATGCGCGCCACCTCGGCCAACTGCTCGGGCGTCTTGTGCGCGATCGTGCGGCCGGCGGCGAGCGACTGGCCGATCGCGCAGAACTTGCAGGCCTTCTTCCGGCTCTCGTAACGAATGCAGGTCTGCAATACGGTCGTGGCCAGCACGTCCGCGCCGTGCAGCGTGGCGATGTGCGAGTACGGGACGCCGTCGAAGGTCTGCAGGGCGTAGAAGCGCGGCTGCCTCGGAAAGCCGATGTTCGCGATCGGGATCGAGCCCCGCCTGAGCACGCTTTCACCGCCGATGCCGGCCGCCTCGGCGACGAACGGCGAGGCCCAGGCACTCGAGGTGTGCACCGGGACCATGATCGTGTGGCCGTCGATGGTGACGGCCTTGTGATCGGAAGGACCTGCGCCGCCGCGGCGGCTGGGCGCGCCGGCACCGGGGTCAAGCAGTCGCAGGCCGGAGGACTGCAACTCGGTCATCAGCCGCCGCGTGGCGACCGACGGTGGGCTTGTCGGGGTGCTCATGAGCAGGGCTCTCTTGAAACGATGAGTGAGGGGCACTGGAGGTCGCGGGCATGGCGAAAGTGGTCTGCACCGGCCGGTCGTTGATGGCCAGGCTCAGCAACTCGGGGCGGGCGTAGTGGCCCACCGAGTCCATCATTCGCTTCCGCTTCGTCACCAGCGACATGTCGAGATCGGCGACCACCATGCCTTCGCCTTCGGTCAACGGCTCGCCGAGGTAACGACCTTCCGGCGTGACGATGGCCGTATGGCAGCCGCCGCGCAGCGCCTTCTGCAATGTCGGGTCCGGGGTCACGCCGCGCACCTGGTCGTCGGTCAGCCAGCCGGTGGCGTTGACGACGAAGCAGCCTGCCTCGAGCGCGTGGTGCCGGATGGTCACGCCCATCTGGTCCGCGAAGATCTGGCCGACCAGCGAACCCGGGAACTGCGCGCAGTGGATCTCTTCGTGCTGTGCCATCAGCGCATAGCGGGCGAGCGGGTTGTAGTGCTCCCAGCAGGCCAGCGCGCCGACCCGGCCCACGGCGGTCTCGACGACTTTCAGCCCGGCCGCGTCGCCCTGGCCCCAGACCATGCGCTCGTGGTAAGTGGGCGTGATCTTCCGGCGCTTGAGCTTCAGGCCGCCGTCGGCATCGAACAGCAGCTGGGTGTTGTAGAGACTTCCGTGGTCGCGCTCGTTGACGCCGAGCAGCACCACCATCCCGTGCGTGCGCGCGCGCTCGGCCACCGCCTGCGTCACCGGTCCCGGCACCACCACCGCCCGCTCGTAGAGACGCAGGTGGTCCGGTCCCTGCGCGCAGGGCGGCAATACGAACGAAAAGTACGGGTAATACGGCACGAAGGTTTCGGGGAACACGACCAGTCGAGCGCCGCGGTCCGCAGCCTCGTCGATGGCCGTACAGACACGATCCAGCGTGCCCTCGGGGCGCTCGAAGTCCGGCGCGATCTGCACCGCGGCGGCTCGTACGATCGCTGGCTTGGTCATGCTGCTTGTCCCGTCCTGCTCAGACGGTCCAGGTGTCGAAGATGAACGAGCCCTGCTTGCGGTGCAGCAACATCAGGTCCAGCACGTCGAGCGGATTGATCGGCCGGATGCCTTCGATCAACGACCCCTCGCCATGACCGTACAGGGCCTGCATCGAAAAGCGACAGGCGTAGACCTTCCCGCCTTCGGCCATGAACTTGGTGATCTGCTCGTTGAAGTTCTGGTGGCCCGGGAAGGCGGCGTCGCCGAGGGTTGGGAACCCGCGCTGAACGCCGAGCGTGATACCCGGGCCATACAGAAGAACCGACGTTTCGAAGCCCTTTCGTTGAAGTCGCGTCGCCTGCAGAAGATTGACGAAGCCGATCGAGCCTTCGAAGGCCACGGTGTGAAAGGTCACCAGCGCCTTCTGGCCAGGCTCGGCCTTCACGTCCTCGAAGACCTTTTCTTCGTAGTCGACGAGGGCGTCGCCCTTCTTGTTTGCGGGGCGTGTCACTTGGGGCATGGAAACTCCGTTGAATGTGGATGGGTGGGCGGGGTTCCTCTTGCAGGACATGTGCCACCGACGTGGCAACGAGATGCAATCAACTTGCAATCAACCCGCAGCCGTGCCCGTTGGAAGGGACTGTTTACCTGTTGCCCCCCGAGACGATGCCCTTCTTGCCGACCGCCGACCGGGCACGAAAAGAGTCGCATTCCACGCCGGGCGCACTTCGATGAGGCGCCGCGATGCAATCAATGCACTCAATGAAGACGTTGCCGTCGCGCTGCGGCGTGGTCTTCGCTGGCACGTCCCGTGCGATGCAGGCTTTTCACCGTAGAGGACACGCCGCCATGGCCTCCCCCACGCGCCATTGGCGCAAGCACATCGACGCGAGCGAACGCCCTGCCTATCTGGCCATTGCCGACCAGATCGCCGACGACCTGCGCGATGGCCGACTCGCCGCCCGCGACCGCCTGCCAACGCTGCGCGAGCTCGCGGGCCAGCTCCGACTCGACTACACCACCGTAGCGCGCGGCTACGCCGAAGCGCGGAAGCGCGGGCTGATCGACTCGCGCGTCGGCATGGGCAGCTTCGTGCGCGCCAAGCTCCCGGCGCTGCCCCTGCGGAGCGGTACCAACGCCGAGATGACGATGAACCTGCCGCCCGAGCCCGACGATCCGGTGCTGGTCGGGCGCATGCGCGACAGTGCTGCCGACGTCATCGCTCGCGCCGACCTGCACGGTCTGTTGCGTTACCAGGATTTCGGCGGCACGCCGCAGGACCGTGATGCGGCCATCCACTGGTTGCACCGACGGCTGAGCCGTCTCACACCCGACCGCGTGCTGGTCTGCCCCGGCATCCACAGCGTGCTTGCCGCACTGATCTCGCAGCTGTGCCGCCCCGGTGAGCTGATCTGTGTCGATGCCCTGGCGTATCCAGGCGTGAAAGCCATCGCGACGCAACTCGGCGTGCAACTGCACGCGTTGCCGCTCAACGACGACGGGCCTGACGTCGAAGCCTTCGAATACGCCTGCAGGACGCTGCATCCGAAGGCGCTGTATTGCAACCCGACGCTGCTCAATCCCACGACGACCATCATGTCGGTGCCGATCCGCGAGGCGCTGGCTGACGTGGCGTTGCGTTACAACGTGCCCATCATCGAAGACGATGCCTATGCGATGCTGCCTCGCAGGGGCTGCCCGCCGGTCGCCAGTTTCGCCCCCGAGCTGACTTACTACATCACCGGATTCTCCAAGTGCCTGGGCGCCGGACTGCGCAGCGCGTATGTTTGTGCGCCGAACGCGCGGGAGGCCCAGCGTCTGGCCGGCACCTTGCGCGCGACGACCGTGATGGCGTCACCCCTGACCAATGCGATCACGACACGCTGGGTGGAGGACGGCACCGCGGTCGACGTGCTCGAGGCGGTGCGCACGGAATGCACCGCGCGGCAGGCGCTCGCGGCCCGACACCTCGTCGAGCACGACTTCTCCGGCCATCCGGAAAGCTTTCATCTGTGGCTGCGCTTGCCGCAGTCGCAGAGAGTGCGCGAATTTGCTTCTGAGCTGCGCGTGCAGGGAGCCACGGTGGTGGCGAGCGCCGCGTTTAGCACGGATGGAAATCCGCCGGACGCGGTGCGCGTCAGCCTGGGCGGCCCGAAAAAACTCCATGACTGCGATGCGATGATGCGGTTGATCGTGGAGACGATGAAGCAGCCGCACCATGCTGGGCCCGGCGCCTGAGAAGAGACGGACGGTGTCCATGACATCGGCATGCAACCGCGTCTGCGGCGCGGTCGCTTCCGACCAGAAGCTCTGGCGACGCCGCATCGGGCGCACTGCGAGAAACGGTGCAGACGCGAAAGCACCTTGCGTATGATGGGCAGCAAGGGTTTTCATTGATCGCTCGCTGATGGTGATGTCCTGTTCGCGAACCTCGAAGACGGCGTTTCATCCGCTGTGACGTTTGCTTCTCGCCATTTCGAACGTGACGTAAACGCAATCTTCGGGATCCATTCGTGACTTACCAAACAGTTTATTCCTCGGAATCGACGATTCCGATGCAGTCGGACGATCTGGAGGAGCTTCTCAAGCAAGCCAGAAGCAGAAATGGTCTTCAAGGCATTTCGGGTGCCCTGGTTTACACCGACGGGATGTTTCTGCAGATCCTCGAAGGTGAACGTGTGAAGGTGCTGGCTCTGATGGCGAGCATATTGAAGGACGTCCGTCACGAGAACGTGACCATCCTGCGTGAGGGGGAGATCCCGTCCGCCAGATTTGGTAGCTGGGGGATGGCGTACGTCAGCGCGACGCCGGAACAGGTGGCCAAGTGGGCAGGGATCGGCGTCGAGACCGGAACAAGCGAAGTCGTCAACGGCGACGGCGAGAACCTCCGTCGGACAGCACAGTTCGTGCAGGACATTTTCGCTTTGCTGGCGCCCGAGAAGAGCCCTGCGGAACAGCCTGAAGACGTCCGGACGAAGCCCGGTGTGACCTGACCTGCAGACCACGCGCTTCGGGGAGGCACATGTTCGACCACGTGAAGTTCGGCGTCAGCGACTATGCAGCGAGCAAAGCGTTCTTTCTCAAGGCACTCGAGCCGCTCGGTGTTGTCGCTGTCTCGGAGGGACCGCCGACATACGGCGTCGAGCTCAGCCCGGGCGGAAAGGTTTCCTTGTGCATGTTCCAGACCGAGGAGAGGCCGGCGCATCTCCACCTGGCGTTTTCGGCCGGGAGTCGCGAGCAAGTCGAAGCGTTCCATCGCGCGGCGCTGGAGGCGGGCGGTCGAGACCATGGCGCGCCTGGTCTGCGACCCCAGTACCACGCGAATTACTTCGCCGCTTTCGTCATTGGTCCGGACGGGCACAACATCGAAGTGGTTTGCCACGAACCGGCGCGCTGACCCGTCGCACGGGTTGGCGTCAGCGAACCCGACATCGAGCGCGTCGCGAACGGCGCGCATCTGCAGTTCGCCTGGCGGATTCGGCGGTCCGTCGTATCGACGGGGCGCGTCGTTCGGCCGGCGATAGAGTGGGCGGCACCGTCCCCAAAAGTCGAACATGCACTCGATCGGCACACCGCGCTTGTATCTTCTTCGAGCGATGTACCTGCTCCTGGCCGTCGGCCTCGGGCTCAGCATCTGGCCTTCGATCGTCTTCGCCCCGGAGGCGGCCGCGGACTCCCGGACCGTGGTCCGCGCGTTGCTCGGAGCGATCGGCGTACTGGCGTTGATCGGCCTCCGGTACCCGCTGCGCATGCTGCCCCTCCTGCTCTTCGAACTCGTCTGGAAGGCCGTCTGGTTGGTCGCTTTCGCCCTGCCTCTCTGGCGCCGGGGTCTGCTCGACGCCAATGCGACCGAAAGCGCGTTCGAGTGCCTGGCGGGCGTCGTCCTGGTGATTCTGGTGACGCCCTGGGACTATGTCCTTCGAAACTACGTGCAAGCACCGGGCGAACCATGGCGCAGCGTCGCCGGCAACCCGAAGGCAGCGAGTGACGCCTGAAGGCCGGTCGCCGTGCCGTCCCTCCGATCGCCTTGCTCGGTGAACCATCGGGCGAGGCCCGCGGCGCGCTGTGCCGGTTTCGCAGCGGCGGTGGCAACCACCGGACGGAAGGGGAAGCAACCATGACGGTGCATTCGGGACGATGCCTTTGCGGACAGGTCCGGATGACCGCTCACGGGGAACCGTTGCGTGTCGGCATCTGCCATTGCACCGATTGCCGGCAGGAAAGCGGCTCGGCGTTCACCTACTATGCGATCTGGCCCGCCCACCGGTTCGAACGCATGGGCGAGACGTCCGAGTTTCAGGGTCGCCACTTCTGTCCGCGCTGCGGGTCGCGACTGTTCACGGCCGATGACGCAGAGGCGGAAGTCAAGCTCGGGATCCTTTCGACCGTGCCGACCGGTCTCGTGCCGAGCTACGAGCTCTGGGTCAAGCGCCGCGAGCCGTGGCTGCGACCCATCGAGGGAGCCAGGCAGTTCGAAGAGGACCGAACGTGACCGCATCGAGATGCGATGTCCTAGTCCACTGAATCAGAAGAATTGGCGGTAATGCGTCGGGTTGGATCGGCGTAGGTCCACTTCAACGGCTTAGGCTCTTGGTTGTATTGACGGATGTAGCGCATGAGTTTTTGTCGCGAGGTCTTTGGGCGAAGTGAAGATGCCGCGAGCGATCACGTCGCGCTGGATCCGGGCGAACCAGTTCTCGACCTGGTTGAGCCAGGACGAGTAGGTTGGGGTGTAGTGAATTTGGACGCGCGGATGTTCGGTCAGGAAGGTTTCGACGAGGGCGGTCTTGTGGCTACTGACGTTGTCACAGATGACATGAATCGCGCGCCGCTTCGGCTGGCCGGCGACCAACGCGTCGAGGAAGCTGACGAACTGTTCGCTGGTATGGCGCGAGGCGGTCTTGCCGAGCACTTCGCCGGTCGCGGTGTTAAGCGCAGCGAACAGGCTGAGGGTGCCGTTGCGCTTGTATTCGAAGCCGTGGCTCTCAGCGCGACCGGGCGACAGCGGCAGCATGCGGTCCTTGCGGTCGAGGGCCTGGATGGCGGTCTTCTCGTCGACACAGAACACCGCCGCGTGCTCGGGCGGGTCCAGGTACAGCCCGATCACGTCGGCGGCCTTGGCCTCGAAGTCCGGATCGTTGGAGATCATGTGGACGTCCAGCCGGTGCGGCCGCACGCCGTGCTTGCGCCAGATGCGTTGAACGGCCGAGAACGACACGTCGCCGAGCTCGGCGGCCAGCTTGCGGCTGCTCCAGTGGGTCGAGCCGTCGCCGGGCACCTGTTTGAGGGTGCGGTTCACCCGCGCCTCCAGCTTGGCCACCGGCCGCGTCGGCGCGCGGCCCGGATGCAGGGACACCAGACCGGCCAAACCTTGTTGTTCGAACGCCGTCGTCCAACGCGACACGAAGCCGTCGTTGCAGGCCAGCTTGGTTCGGATGTCGACGCGCCGCTCACCATCGGCCCACAGCAACACACAGCGGGCCCGCCGGGCGATTGCGGCATTACTGTGACGCTTGCGCATCACCGCATCGAGTTCAGCAAGTTGTTCGCTCGTCAGCATCAGTCGGTCCATGCCTCACTATGTCGAGGCAATACAGCCGATTTCAATGATTCAATCGACTAGTTGGCACCGAGCAGCCGAGCGAAGCCTTTCCTGTTCGCCTTCTGCTCGCTGCGAAGCGCGGCTTCGCGGACCACGGACCGACTCATACCTCGATAAATCGAGCCCCATTTGCCGGCGTCAAACGCGACGCCGTGTTTTTTGGCTTGGGCAATCAGATGCGCGAGGCATTTTTCATACATCCCGTCGAACTCACCCGCGTCTTCTTCCGGCAGTAGTTGGCAGACTGCCACGCCAATGAGCGCCGTCCGTTCTGCCTTCTGCACCATCCGATGGATGTCTTCTGTACGTCGGGCCAGCTCGTCGGCTTCGTAAGGCCCCTGCGCGCAGCGCTCTTCGTGCGCGACCATTTCCAGGACGGCCATCTTCAGCGCGGCTTTCGCTTCCGGATTGGGAATGCGTAGGTGGCGGTATCTCACGACACGTTCTGCGTACAGCTCTCCAGCGATGCCGCCGGCGAACTCGCGAGCCATCTCGTGCGCTACGAGACCCGTCTTGACGAGCCAGTTGAGGAGCTGCGTGTTGCTGGATTGCATGAATGCCCTTGGAGCGGAAGAAGCGTTGCGAACGGAGTGGAAGGCCCGTGCAACAGCTGAGCGCGATGAACTCAAAGACGTGCTGATAAAGATGGCCGGCGTTACGGCGGTGCGAATCCTGTCGCAGGACACCAGGAACGTTTGGGCTGAAGACTTCTACAGATTGCTAATGGCCGAAAGCGACGTGCTCGACAAGCTTCGGCCTCAGCGGATGCTACCCCGGCGAAACCACGACATGCTTTTCCCGTGGAAGAAGCGTATTGACGGTCGGACATGGGAGTGCCCGCTTGACGAGCGGGTTGGCGGGCTGACCTCGCTCTACGGGGGCCGGCCCGCTGTGAATCGCCCACCGCTGAAACGGGGAGTCGTCGACTCCGACGGCTTCCAGTGAGTTCGCGTCGGCTAGCGCAGCCGTATTGCCTGAACCCAAGCCGGCGCTTGCCAGTCCCAAACGTGCACTTCCTCGACCGTCTTCGTCAGAAGAAGCCTGCCGACCTCAACGCACGCTGAAAGCGGTTGTAAGCGTCCCGTGAACACACGTTGATGTGGGTTAAGGCGACGAAGAGCATAG
>CAXTDA010000018.1:0-20570 GCA_964242935.1 uncultured Burkholderiaceae bacterium
TTGCGGTCGTCCTGCGGCCATACCGCCTCCACGGCGATGGTCGCATCGGGTTCGTCGATGGGCCGGTACACGACGCCCCGATGCGGGATCGCTCCGGACGCGAACATGATTGTCGCACCCATGCCGAGCCCGATCATCTCGAGCAAGGTCGTGCAGGAAACGTCGTGCTGTTCGAACTGGACCTCCCGGTCGAGGCGGTCGAGCAGCATCCGATAGGCGACGAGCTCGAAATGACAGTTCTTCAGGATGATTGTAAGATTTGCGACGTCATCCCAGCTTACCGCAGCCTTCTCGGCGAGCGCTTGATCGGCGGGTAGCGCCATGACCAGCCGTTCGTCCCACAGCCGCTCCTGCTCCAGCGTCTTGCTTTCAAGCCTTGGCGTCGGCGCCACGATCATGAGGTCGATTGCACGCTCGTTGAGCTGACGGCGCAGGTCTTGCGGAGCTCCCTCGACGAGGCGCAAGCGCACCTGCGGGCTTGTGGCAATGAAATCGGCGATGCCCGCGCGCAGAGGTCCGAGAACAAGTCCGGGCGAAAAGCCGAGGGTCAGGTTGCCGGCCCGGCTGTGCGCGGTAGCGACCGCTTGAATCATCTGCTGATCGATCGTGTCCATGATCATCCGTGCGGATGGAAGGATCGATTGCCCGATCGGCGTGATCTCCAGCAACGCGCCGCGACGACGCTCGAACAGGTCGCCGCCATAGATTTCTTCCAGGCGCGCGATCGCTTGGCTGATCGCTGGTTGCGTTCTCCCCATGATCCGCGCTGCGCCCGCAAACGAGCGCGCCTCGACGACACGAAGGAATACCTCCAATTGGTGAAGGTCTGGTCGCGCCGTTCCGGTCTCAAACACGCTCATTCTGATCTCCCGGCTGAGCTCTCCGTAAATGCGATGGCTTTGCGTCATGCGATGGGCGCAGCGCGTAGATGCTACGGAATTGTTTGAGCGGTAGGGCGATCGCGGCTTCCATCCCTTGCAAAACAAAGGATTACTGCGGACGCCAACAGCGAGACGATCAACAAGGCAAAGGCTGCGCCGAAGCCGCCTCCCGACGCCTGGACAAGAAATCCGATCAGAACGGGAGCAATGAACGCGGCGATCTGCCCCGCCATGTTGATGAAGCCACTTGCCACCGCCATCAAACTTTTGGGGACGGTATTCATCGGCAAAGCCCAGAACGCCGTAAAGAAGAAGTTCAGGGTGAAGCCGGCAAGCGCCTGATACAATACCACCATGGATGCCGAGGTCGTTATGAACGATAAATACAGCAGCAAGGCGGACGTCAGCTGTGAGGCAAGGATCGGCCATTTTCGGCGGGTGCTGAAATACCGATCGGACATCCACCCGCCGAGCAGCGATGCGATGATGCCGACGAAATTCGGGAGGGCTGCGGCCCAGCCCATCTGAATCATCGAAAAGCCACGAGCGGAGACCAAATAGGTTGGAAGCCAAGTCGTGATACCCCAATACCCGATATCAAAGGTAAAGAGCATGAGAAAATAGCTGACGATCGCCGGCTCCGACAATACAATCCGAAGACCGGCTTTGGAGCCGGAGACATCATTCTCTCCGTCCGGTCCAGCTTCGATCTCAAAAAGCTCTTGCGCAGTTACACGACGGCTTTCCGAAGGCCTATTTCTGACGAAAATCCAAAAGAGAAGCGAGCCGAGCATGCCCGGCACGAGGAGGACGTAGAAGACCGGTCGCCAGCCCCAATATGACATGATCGCAATGACGACCAACGGCCCGATCGCGGTGCCTAACGATCCGGCGGCGAACTGGATCGCGTTGGCGGTAGCGCGTTCCGCTTTGGGGAACCACACGGCGATCGCCTTGAAAGAACAAGCCGGATAGAGGCCTTCGCCGAGACCAAAGACGAACCGGATGACGATTATCTGAACAAGATTTGCTGCCGTGCCTGTGATGGCGGTGAAGATCGACCACCAGAGCATCGCCAGCGAAGCGACCTTGCGAATGCCAAACTTGTCCGAAAGCATCCCCCCTGGGATTTGGAATAGGGAGTAGCCCGCGAAAAAGGCCCCCATCACCAGTCCGCTTTCCGACGAACTAAGATGAAAGTCCTTGGCAATATAAGGAAGAGCGACCGACATCACGGTCCGGTCCATGTAGGACACGATCCATACGATCGACAGCACGGTCAGGACCGTATGGCGGGCTTTCCATCGGATTTTGATCCCCGCCATTCGTGTTTCCTTGATGCAATCGGATCCCTGAGTAGACCGTCGGCAGGATTATCTCGATCTGACGGGATACCCCATGTTTGACGGGGTTAAGCTCTGATGCTTTATACGCCTAACTCAAAAATCAATGTCACACTTTCGCAGAGGTTATGAATGGCACGTCAGATCACTCTGCGGCAGGTGGAAGCCTTCAAGGCGGTCATAGAAAACGGCACATTGGCTCGCGCTGCGGAGATCCTGCACGTCTCGCAGCCCGCCATGAGCAAGCTCATCGCCCATCTCGAGATCGACACGGGCTTGAAGCTGTTCGATCGCCTGAAGCGCCGCCTCGCTCCGACCGAACACGGCATGAGGTTGTATGAGGAGATCGACCGCATCTTCGCGGGTCTGCGCCAGGTCGAGAATGCCGCGGACGCGATCCGGCGGGAGGAACAGGGGCGCATCGCGATCGGCGTCATGCCCGCCCTATCCGGATCCTACATTCAACGCGCGACGACAGGCTTTCTGAAAGATCGAACCAACGTCTTCTGTACGGTCGAGGCGCGCAGTTCCTGGGGAATTGTCGATTGGGTCGTCGCTCGCAAACTCGACATCGGTCTGGTTAGCGAGGGGATAAAGAATCCGTACGTCACGCTCGAGCCGTTGATGGAACAGCCGATGGTCTGCGTGATGCCGCTTGGCCATGCTCTAGGCAAGAAGGCGGTGATACATCCAAAGGATCTAGACGGTAAACCGCTTGTCAGTTTCCCGGCTGATAGCGATATCGGCCACCGCGTGAACGCTATGTTCCACGCCTATAACTCTCGACCACAGACTGTGTTGGTCGCGAATTGGGTGAAGACCGTTTGCGATTTTGTAGCAGCGGGAATGGGAGTGTCCCTGGTACATCCGGTGTTGGCGAGTGAGATGCGCCATAAGCTTATCGTGCGACGGTTTGAACCGGATCTATTCGACGTCGTGCAACTCTGCCGAAGTGCCGACAGCAGAAATGCCGAACTCATCGACATCTTTGCGATCGAGTTGCGGAAAATGGCCGACGAAATCTCTCGCGAGATGCTCGACGGCCACTGATTGCGGCGGCGGGTATCAGGCTAAAGTCCGAGCCGTGGTCAGCGAAATAGCCGTGATGCGGTCTGGCTAGGCGCCTCAGCTTCATCTCATAACCTGAGCGAAAGTTCACCGTCCGCATTCGTCTTGGACGAATATGGCTTGGCTCCGTACTTAGCAGGGAATGGAGGGGCACCTTCCCACTGACTTTATCGAGGGCGTTTGTGAGAGATGGGAAATGATCGGCCGTTGTTAGACGTCGCACTGTCCGGCGTTCGGGAAGATCGAGTTACAGCGAACGAGCTCTGCGCCCAGCACGCTAAAGCCTGAACAGGGAGGATACGCGACCGGAGCTTCGGATGGGCAGCGAAACGATGACGGTGATCGGCGGCGGCCTTGTCGGTGCCGCCATTGCATATGGCGCCGCGAAATCGGGCTTGCGCGTGCGCGTCCTCGATCAAGGAGACGTGGCGTTTCGCGCGTCCCGGGGTAATTTCGGGCTCGTTTGGGTTCAAAGCAAGGGCGAGCGTCTCGCCGAATACGCCCGATGGAGCCGTGACGCGTCCAAGCTTTGGCCGGAGCTGCAGAGCGAGATATTGGATTTCACGGGCGTCGACTGCGGTCTTCAGCAACCCGGCGGCTTCTCGCTCTGCTTTAGCGAAGCAGAGTTCAAACAGCATTCCGATGTTCTGGAAGATATCAATCGCAAAGCCGGCGACATCCCGTTCCAGATGATGCAAAGATCGGAACTTCAGGGATATCTACCCGGCCTCGGCCCAACCGTGTTTGGTGCGAGCTATTGTCCGCTCGACGGTCACGTCAACCCGTTGATGCTACTTCGAGGGTTTCATGCCGGTCTTCATAAGCTCGGTGCCGACATCATCAACGGCGTCACCGTCACGCATATTCGACATGATGCTACGAACAGTTTTTTCGAGGTCATGGCGGAGGATGGCCAGCGCTGGACCAGCGACCGGCTAGTCCTGGCTGCCGGCCTGGACAACGCCCGGCTGGCACCGCAGGTCGGGCTGCTCGCGCCCGTCGAGGCCATCCGCGGACAAATCCTCGTCACGGAAAGGCTCAAGCCGTTCCTCGATTATCCGCTTATCGGGATCAGGCAGACGAAAGAAGGTTCCATCCAGATAGGATCATCGAGCGAAGATGTGGGTTTGAACGATGGCACCACGTCCGACAGGATCGCATGGATGGCGCGTCGGGCGGTCGCCACGTTTCCGGCGCTTGCGACCGCTCGCATGATACGCGCCTGGGGATCGCTACGCGTCCTCACACCGGATGGCTATCCGATCTATCAAGGCTCGACATCATGTCCGGGCGCCTACGTTGCGACCACTCACAGTGGTGTCACGCTCGCAGCGGCCCATAGCTCCGTTATTGCCCCCTGGATGTGCGGATTGGCGCAGGCACCGGCTGATCTCACCATATTCAAGGGCGACAGGTTCTCCGATCCGAACGCGAGATACACCCGTGAAGACTGAGCCACTTTTCACGGTTCCCGAGCTCGTGGAATCGAGCACCGTCAAAATCATCTTCGAACAGGATGAACTGACCGTGCCGGCCGGCATCAACGTGGCGGCCGCCCTGCTTCTGAGCGGCGTCCGCGAATTTCGAACAAGCGTGGTAGGTCAGGCGCCGAGGGCGCCATATTGCATGATGGGCGTGTGCTTCGAATGCCTCGTCGAGATCGACGGCATTCCTGCCAGGCAAAGCTGTGTCGTGACCGTGAAGGACGGGATGCACGTCCGCCGCCAGATCGGTGCGCCCGAGCTCGACCCTTTAGGCTTCGGAGAGGAAGCATGAGCGCCGCTCGGGTCGACCTGCTCGTGATCGGGGCCGGGCCTGCGGGGATGGCGGCCGCCTGCCAGGCTAGCGCGGCGGGGATGTCGGTCGTTCTGCTCGATGAGCAGGAAGCGATCGGCGGGCAGATATACCGTGCCATCGAAACCGCGCCGTCTCGCCGGATCGATGTTCTCGGGCCGGACTATGCCGCAGGTCGAGTGCTGGCGTCGGAGTTTCGCAACAGCGGTGCACAATATCGTGGTGGAGTGACCGTTTGGAAGGTGTCGGATGACGGCACCGTCGACCTCGTGGCGGACGGGCGTGCCGGTTCTTTGGTCGGCAAATATGTCTTGTTCGCCAGCGGCTCGATGGAGCGGCCCTTCCCGATCAACGGGTGGACCCTGCCCGGGGTGATGGGGGCCGGAGCAGCTCAAATACTGCTCAAGGGCGCGGGAGCGCTCCCTACCGAGCCGGTCGTGCTCGCGGGTTGCGGCCCGTTGCTCTATCTTCTCGCGTGGCAATTTCTGCGCGTCGGCGTCACGATAAGCGCCTTGGTGGATACCACGACGCCATCCGACTATCTGCGCGCGGCGCGTTATGGAACGGGCGCGTTGCGGGGATGGCGCGACCTCCTGAAGGGTGTGAAACTTCTCGGAGCGCTACCTCGTCATGGCGTCCGCGTGTTTTCAGGTGCCGAAAAGCTATCGATCGATGGCGACGCGAAGGTCCAGGGGCTATCGTTCGTTTATCGCGGCAAGCCTGTCCATCTCCCTACGTCGCTGCTTCTACTGCATCAGGGCGTTGTCCCGAACACCCAGCTTAGTTGGTCGATGGGGTCGGAGCACCGCTGGGATGCCGAGCAGTTGTGCTGGCAACCGGTTACGGACGAATGGGGCCGTTTAGGTCAGTCGCGAATCTATGTCGCGGGAGACAGCCGCGCTATTGTTGGTGCTCAGGCATCTGCCGTCCAAGGTCGACTTGCGGCTCTGGCAATCGGCGAGAAGCTCGGGATCGTCACGGACTTTGCGCGCCGGGCAGCGCCACTATCGCATGACCTCAAGCGACTTACCCGCATCCGCCCGTTTTTGGACGCGCTGTATCGGCCCAAGGACAATAACCGTGTTCCCGAGGCGGACGATGTCGTCGTCTGTCGATGCGAGGAAGTAACTGCCGGCCAAATTCGCGGCTATGTTCGGCTAGGCTGCAAAGGCCCGAACCAGACGAAGGCGTTCGGGCGCTGCGGCATGGGTCCCTGCCAGGGCCGGCTCTGCGGTCTTACCGTGACCGAGGTCATAGCCGATGAACGCGGTGTCGGACCATCCGACGTTGGATATTATCGCATCAGGCCGCCTATCAAACCGGTCAGACTGGGCGATTTCCTGGAAGAGCACACCACGTTCGAAGAGAGTTCTGGGCCAAGTGACACGAGAGGCATTGCATGAACATCGAGCGCATTGACACAAGCCGGCGTCTTAGCCGTGCTATCATCTATAACGGGACGATCTTCCTCGCCGGAGTGACCGCTGACGATTGCAGCGAGAGCATCAAGGGTCAGACTCGCCAGGTATTGCAAAAGATCGAGGGTCATCTTTCGAAGGCCGGGACGAATAAAAGCTGCCTTCTGACCGCGCAGATATGGCTGAAGGACATCGCCAGAGATTTCGAAGATATGAACGAGATTTGGGACAGCTGGACGGCACCTGATGCCGCCCCAACGCGTGCGACCGCTCAATGCGAAATGGCCGAACCGGACATCCTGGTCGAAATCGTCGTGACGGCCGCAATCGCTGCCTGACGGCGCGCTCAAAGCGATCTCGACCTTCAGCTACCGCTCAAGGCCGATACAGCCCGGCTATGTCGTGCTGACCGTCGCAGTGCGCCTTTCGTCATCGGTTCAAATGAGTTCGAAGAAAGGCACGCTTAAGCGAGGCGCTCGATGAAGGCGCGTGCCCGTGTCTGCTTTGTCAGACCATACGAAGCGGACCGCGATCAAACGGATGTTTCATAACCTGAGAGAATGAAGTCGCTGTGTTTTAGACTTTGACAGCAGCATCCTGTGTTCGCACGATCAGGCTGTACAAAAGAACAAATCCGACGGGTATCGACGGACAGAAAGCGGCATCAGCCGACTCTGTCCGCCGCCGAAATACCTGAGCGGCTTGCATCTTCTTCGGCGCGTTAGAGAGCAAATGGGGGCAGTGTTCATGGTCGGAACGACGATAAGGAAGACGGTTGCGTGGAGTCTCTTGGGGACGACCATGCTGGTCACGGCGAGCGCAGCTTACGCTCAGAGTACTACATCGGCGCCGGATACTGCCAATCAGCCAGCCCAAGCGGACACAGACAGTCAAAACCAGCTTGGTGATATTGTCGTCACCGCTCAGAAGCGCTCCGAAAGCATTCAGCGGGTTCCGATTAGCATGCAGGCGTTGAGCCCGGAAACGCTCTCGCAGCATCAAGTCCAGTCGTTCGACGACTACGCAAAGCTCCTGCCGAGCGCGAGTTTCCAGACATTAGGACCAGGCCAATCCCAGCTTTTCTTTCGCGGCATCGTCTCCGGTAAGGACGGCAATCCGTTCGGTGCCCTGCCGACGGCCGGCGTTTATCTCGATGAAACTCCGGTCACGACGACCGGATCGCTTCTGGATGTGCACGTCTACGACGTCGCTCGCGTCGAGGCGCTGTCGGGTCCTCAGGGAACCCTGTTCGGTGCCAGCTCGCTTGCCGGCACGTTGCGGATCATCACCAACAAGCCCGACCCGTCGAAGATCAAGGCGGGTTACGACCTGCAGGTCAACAAGTTCGGAAAAGGTGGCTTCGGCGGCACCGCCGAGGGCTTCGTGAACGTGCCGCTGAACGATCGTACGGCGGTGCGCATCGTTGGCTTCTATGAGAAGGACGGGGGCTATATCGATAACACGCCGGTGAGCAGGACCTATCAGCGTCCCCGCACACTTGCAGACGGATCGATCGCCACGTCGCCGATCACCGTGAACAATGCCAGCGCCGTCAAAGACAATTTCAACGACGCCGTCACCTATGGCGGGCGTATTGCGCTCGGCATCGAGCTTTCCGACAACTGGACGGTCACGCCCGGGATCGCGGCGCAGGAACAGCATGCGCACGGCACCTTTCTCTACGATCCGAGGGCCGGAGACTTGAAGGTCCACGACTTCCTGGACTCTTCGTCGGTCGATAAATGGTATCAGGCATCGCTGACGGTCGCGGGAAAGATCGTCAATTGGGATCTACTCTATTCCGGCGGCTATATGCGCCGCCACAACCAGGCAACCGCAGACTATTCATACTATACCGTCGCCTACGACACCGTTCCCGATTACAATTATTTTCAGAGCGCCAGCGGACAGCCGATCGATCCTACCCAGTTCGTCAACCGCGTGAACGATTATACCAAGCAGACGCACGAAATCCGCCTAAGCTCCCCGACGGGAGAGCGGCTGCAGGTGACCGGCGGCCTCTTCTATCAGCGGCAGACCAACGACTTCCGCCAGGACTATTTCATTCCCGGCTTGCAAGGATCGGTGCAGGCGCCCGCGTTTCAGGTAACGGGGGACGACGTCTTCCTAACGGCCGCGCGCCGCGTAGATCGCGACTATGCGGTGTTCGCTCAAGGCGACTTCAAGATCACGCCGAACCTGACCCTGACCGGTGGTATCCGCGGCTTCAAATACCGGAACACGGTGCTGGGCTTTTCCGGCACCGCCGGCACCGCGAAGAGATTCTGCGGTGGCCTCTGGCAGCCTGGCTGCGTCAGCATCGATAAGGCGGCGAAAGGATCCGGTGAGACGCACAAGGCCAGCCTGAGCTGGCAGGTCGACTCCACGAAGATGGTCTACGCGACATATTCGACCGGCTTCCGTCCGGGCGGCATCAATCGCCCGGTCGGTTTCGCGCCCTACGATTCCGATACGCTCGACAATTACGAGGTTGGTTGGAAAACCAGCTTTTTGGATCGCAAGCTGCGGTTCAACGGTGCCGTATATCACGAGGTGTGGAACGGGATTCAATACACGCTTCCTGGCGCGAACGGCGTCTCCAGCATCGTAAATGCCGGTACGGCTCACGTCTGGGGCGTCGAGGCGGATCTCACGGCCAGGCTCGGCGGGCTGACTTTGAGCGCCGCCGGAGCCTACAACGATGCGAAGTTGGCAACCCCGTTCTGCAATACCGTGAGCGGCGTTCGTCGATGCGATCTGGGGCAGGCTGCGCCGGAAGGCACTCGCCTACCGGTGCAACCGCGCTTCAAGGTCAACGCAACGGCGCGCTACGATGTGGATATCGGCGGTGTCGCCGCCTTCGGGCAGATTTCGATGTTGCATCAAAGCAGCGCAACGAGTCTTCTGAAGGTGAGCGATAACGCCTTGCTCGGGAACACGAACGCCTTCACGACCTTCGACCTTTCACTGGGCGGGGCGCTGTCCAACCACACGACGTTCGAGTTCTTCGTTCAAAACATATTCGACGATCGTGGACAGCTTAGCCGTAACAGCCAGTGTATCATTGGGCCGTGCTTCGCCAACGGCCGCGTTTATCCGGTCAAGCCGCAACAGTTCGGTATCCGGTTTGGCCAGCGGTTTTGAGGCGATGAGGGGCTCGCATATCCGAGCCCTTCATTTCGGCATATTGGAGACTGCTGGATATGGGACGGCTCTTGCGGACAAGGTAGCTTATAACGGTTCAGGTTTTCAGGAACTAAAATGAACAGTTCCGAAGCGACCCTCGCCGGCACGGTCGAGCAAGCTCTTTGGAATGCATCTCTCCTGCTCACCAAAGCGCCAGACCTCGCACTTGAACAAACCGGCGAAATACTCCGGACCGATCCGGCGCATCTCGGCGCAATGCTTCTTGCATCGAGAGCTCATCGAGCTTGTGACGAACCGGATCGCGCCGAAGCGCTTGCCTTACGTGCGCTAGGTCTTCGGGCGGCATACGGTCCCGCATTGCGTGAACTCGGGCTCATCACCCTTATGCGAAACGATCTCGCGAAGGCGACCGAGTTTCTGGAGAATGCTCTCGCGGCGAATAGTGACGATGCCGGGGCGTGGTCGGTCCTCGCCGACGTGCGCCGCCTCTCCGGCGACCGGTCCGGTGCCGAGGCCGCCGTTAGATCATCGATCCTGGCCGCTGTCCGGGACGTAGAGTCTCTGGCACCGGGGGCCGCTCTCATGGACGAGCGGCTATCGGATGCCGAGCATCTGCTGCGGCTGCGCTTGCGCGACTATCCGACAGACGTTTCGACCATCCGGATGATGGCCGAACTCGCGACCCGCCTGGGGCGTTTGAACGATGCCGAGAAACTGCTTCGACGCGCTTTGGAGATCGCACCTTTCTTCCAGGCTGCTCGCGAGCTGCTCGCCCGCAACTTGCAGCGCGCCCACCGGCCGGCCGACGCTCTGGTTGAAATCGAGACACTGCTTTCGCACGACGCCGAAAATCCATCGTTTCAGATGTTGAAGGCGGCCCTTCTTGTTAAGATCGGTGATCAGGAAGCGGCGCGCCTCGTCTACGAAAAGGTGCTAGCCGCCCATCCAAATCAGCCAAAGGGCTGGATGAGCCTGGGTCACGTCCTGAAGACACTTGGCCGGCGGGATGCTGGCATCTCGGCGTACAAACGCGCCATTCGGGAACTTCCGACGCTCGGCGAAGCCTGGTGGAGTCTCGCGAACCTGAAGACCGTTCGTTTCACGCCGGACGATATCGCGGAGATGGAACGCGCTCTGCGTCAAGGCGTCAACGACGACGACAATTTGCACCTGCACTTCGCGCTAGGCAAGGCGAGCGAGGATGCTGGCGACTATCGCAGCGCGTTCGAGCATTGGTCGCAAGGCAATGCCTTGCGCCGCAAGACGCTCGACTATGATCCGAGCGAAATCCAAGAGAGCTGTGCGCGGGCGAAAGCCTTTTTCGGCAAGGCCGTCCTCGGACGGAAGAGCGGCCATGCTGCGCACGACCCCATCTTCATCGTCGGAATGCCTCGGTCAGGCTCGACGCTCGTCGAGCAGATCCTTGCGTCCCACAGCCAGATAGAGGGCACGATGGAGCTGCCCGACATGATGGAGATAGCATCCCGTCTATCGCATAAGGCGAAGCAGGTGAACCAACGCTTCCCCGAAATGCTCGGCACCTTGTCAACTGAGGAACGCGTCGCGCTGGGACAGGAATATCTGGACCGAACCCGCGTGCATCGGAAGACCGGCCGACCCTACTTCATTGATAAGATGCCGAACAATTGGATGCATGTGGGCTTGATCAGGACGATCCTGCCCAACGCACATATTATCGATACGCGGCGGCACCCCGTCGGGTGCTGCCTCTCCATGTGGAAGCAACATTTCGCGCGTGGGCAAGGATTCTCCTACGACCTCGGCAATCTCGCGCGCTATTACCGGGACTACGAAGACCTCATGACGCATTTCGCTACCGTCATGCCGGATATGGTCCATCGCGTCGTTTATGAGCGCATGGTTGCCGACAGCGAGCATCAAATAAGGACGCTACTCGATTATCTGCAATTGCCGTTCGAGGAAGCCTGCGTTTCCTTCTGGCGCAACGATCGAGCGGTGCGAACGGCTAGTTCGGAACAGGTGCGTCAGCCCATTTTCACTGACGCCGTGGATCATTGGCGGAACTTCGAGCCGTGGCTTGGTTCATTGTTACGCGAACTCGCGCCGGTGATCGAAACCTATCCTCACCGATCGCGAGAAGACGTCCATTGACGCATTCCCGCCATCCATTTTCCGAGACCGTTACAGGCTCCACGTAGGCGGTAGCCTTGAAAGGAGCGGGCTCCGCTGAAGGGCTCCGCGCCCTCGGTTGCAACCGCCAATACTCAAACTTTTTCAGGCCATATTCAAAGGAACCGCCATGCCACCGCTGCCGTCATCGCTCGCTTTCATTCCATTCGTCAGTGTCGATAATATGATGCGCCTAGTGCACCACTTCGGCATCGAGAATGTCCTGGTCGAACTGACCGATGCCGTCGAAGCCGACTTCCGGCGATGGGATCGTTTCGAAAAGACCTCGCGCCTCGCCTCGCATTCGAGCGAGGGTGTGATTGAGCTGATGCCGACGTCCGATGGAGAGTTCTACAGCTTCAAATACGTCAATGGGCATCCCAGCAACACCGCGAAGGGCCTTCAGACCGTCTCGGCTTTCGGACTGCTGGCCCGGGTCGATAATGGCTATCCGCTGATGCTCACGGAAATGACGCTGCTGACGGCACTGCGCACGGCGGCCACCTCGGCGATGGCCGCCCGTCACCTAGCGCCAGCCGACGCCAAGGTCATGGCCATGATCGGCAATGGCGCACAGGCCGAATTCCAGGCTCTCGCCATGAAGGCGGTCGTCGGCATCGAGGAGGTGCGTCTCTACGACGTCGATCCGAAGGCCACGGAAAAGGTCGTCGAAAATCTCAGGCCCAGCGGCCTGCGCGTCGTGCCGTGCGCCAGCGCGCAGGACGCGATCGAGGGCGCCCAGATCATCACGACCTGCACCGCGGACAAGGCGTATGCTACGATCCTGACCGACAACATGGTCGGTGCCGGAATTCATATCAACGGGATCGGCGGGGATTGCCCTGGCAAGACCGAATTGCACAAGGACATCCTCGCGCGTGCGCAGACCTTCGTGGAGTTCGAACCGCAGACCCGCATCGAAGGCGAGATCCAGCAGATGGACGAGAGCTATCCCGTTACCGAGTTCTGGCGCGTCTTGAACGGCGAGGCCGACGGCCGAAGCGACGCGCGCCAGATCACCCTGTTCGATAGTGTCGGCTTCGCCGTCGAGGATTTCTCGGCGCTGCGCTATGTGCATGGCAAGCTGCAGGACACCGACTTTTTCCAGGACATCGACATTCTCGCAGATCCGGACGACCCCCGCGACCTGTTCGGCATGCTGCAACGCGCGGCTGCCTGAGCGACATCAACCGCTGCCCGGAGCCGCGCTGGCGGTGCTGGCCGATACTTTCACCGACGATCAGGTATCATGTCGCACCGTGATGGTGCCACGGAGCGCAATCCTGAGATGGTCGATTGCAGATAAGATCGACATTCGCTTCAAAATCAGACTGGCGCCATGAACGAACAATCGATTTTCGCCGCCTTCGCACCGTCCATCCGCCCAGCGTCGCCGCTGCGCCAGGCGATCACGGCGGCCTATCGCCGTGACGAGGCCGACTGCCTCGCGCCATTGCTGGACGCCGCAACGCTCGACGCCGCGACGCAGGCGGCCGCCCGCGACACCGCGCGGGCGCTGGTGACGACGCTGCGCGCCAATCACAAGGGCAGCGGGGTCGAGGGCCTCGTCCAGGAATATTCGCTTTCGAGCGAGGAAGGCGTGGCGCTCATGTGCCTCGCCGAGGCGTTGCTGCGCATTCCCGACGACGCCACGCGCGACGCGCTGATCCGCGACAAGATCGCCGACGGCGACTGGAGGTCGCATCTGGGAACGGCCAAGTCGCTGTTCGTCAATGCCGCGACCTGGGGGCTGGTCGTCACCGGCAAGCTGGTCGGCAGCGTCGATGACCGTGGGTTGGGCGCAGCGCTGGCGCGGCTGGTGGCGCGCGCCGGCGAGCCGGTGATCCGGCGCGGCGTCGATCTCGCGATGCGGATGATGGGCGAGCAGTTCGTCACCGGCGAGACGATCGCCGAGGCGCTGAAGCGCGCGCGCGTGCTGGAGGCGAAGGGCTTTCGCTACAGCTACGACATGCTCGGCGAGGCGGCCACGACGATGGCCGATGCCGAACGCTATTACACCGATTACGAGCGCGCCATCGCTGCCATCGGCACGGCGTCCAACGGGCGCGGCGTCTATGAAGGCCCGGGCATCTCGATCAAGCTGTCGGCGCTGCACCCGCGCTACGTCCGCGCCCAGGCGGACCGGGTGATGGACGAGCTGCTGCCGCGCGTGCGCGCGCTGGCTCTGCTTGCCAAGGGTCATGACATCGGGTTCAACATCGATGCCGAAGAGGCGGACCGGCTGGAGCTGTCGCTCGACCTGCTCGAAAGCCTGGCGCTCGACCTCGCGCTCGGCGACTGGGACGGCCTAGGTTTCGTCGTGCAGGGTTACGGGAAGCGCTGCCCGTTTGTGATCGACTGGATCGTCGATCTCGCACACCGCGCCGGGCGGCGGATCATGGTGCGGCTGGTGAAGGGCGCCTATTGGGACGCCGAGATCAAGCGCGCGCAAGTCGACGGCCTCGCCGACTTCCCGGTCTATACGCGCAAGGTCCATACCGACGTCGCCTATATCGCCTGCGCGCGGAAACTGCTGGCGGCGCCGGACGCGGTCTTCCCGCAATTCGCGACCCATAATGCGCAGACGCTGGCGACCATCTATCGTCTGGCCGGACCAGACTTCGCGGTCGGCCAGTACGAGTTCCAGTGCCTGCACGGCATGGGCGAGCCGCTCTACGAACAGGTGGTCGGCAAGGGGAAGCTCGACCGTCCGTGCCGCATCTACGCGCCGGTCGGCACGCATGAGACGCTGCTCGCCTATCTGGTGCGCCGCTTGCTGGAGAACGGCGCGAACTCGTCGTTCGTCAACCGCATCGCCGATCCGGCGGTGTCGATCGACGAACTGATCGTCGATCCGGTCGCGCAGGTGCGCGCCATGCCGCATCCCGGCGCGCGGCACGACCAGATCGCGCTGCCGGCCGCGCTTTTTCCCGACCGCCGCAATTCGGACGGCATCGACCTGAGCGACGAAACCGCGCTTGCCGCGCTGAGCCGGGCCTTGCGCGATAGCGCCGCGATGGCGTGGAGGGCGGCGCCGGCCTTCGGCGCGGGCACCGAGCGGCCGGTGGTAAACCCGGCGGACCATCGCGACACGGTAGGTATCGTTGCCGAGGCTTCCGCCGAGCAAGCGGCGGCGGCCGTGACGCAGGCCGCGCGCTCGACATGGGGTGAGACGCCCGTTGCCGAACGCGCCGCCATCCTCGACCGCGCCGCCGATGCGATGCAGGCACGCATGCCGATCCTGCTCGGCCTGATCGTGCGCGAGGCGGGCAAGTCGCTGCCCAACGCCATCGCCGAAGTGCGTGAGGCGATCGATTTCCTGCGCTATTACGCGGCGCAGGCGCGCGCGACCTTCGGGGTGAGCCAGCAACCGCTCGGCCCGATCGTCTGCATCAGCCCGTGGAACTTCCCGCTCGCCATCTTTACCGGCCAGATCGCCGCCGCTTTGGTCGCCGGCAATCCGGTGCTGGCCAAGCCCGCCGAGGAAACGCCGCTGATCGCCGCCGAGGGCGTGCGGCTGCTTCACGAAGCGGGCATCCCCGCCGACGCGCTCCAGTTGCTCCCCGGCGACGGCGCGATCGGCGCAGCGCTGGTAGCGGCGCCCGAGACGGCGGGCGTGATGTTTACCGGCTCGACCGACGTCGCGCGGCTGATCCAGCGCCAGCTCGCCACGCGGCTGTCGCCGGCCGGGCGACCAATTCCGCTGATCGCCGAGACCGGCGGGCAGAATGCGATGATCGTCGATTCCTCGGCGCTGGCCGAACAGGTGGTGGCGGACGTCCTTGCCTCCGCGTTCGACAGCGCCGGCCAGCGCTGCTCGGCGCTGCGCATCCTCTGCCTCCAGGAGGAAGTCGCGGACCGGACGCTGACGATGCTCAAGGGTGCGCTGAAGGAGATGAGCATCGGCCGCACCGACGCGCTCAAGGTCGATATCGGCCCGGTGATCGGCGCGGAGGCCAGGGAGACGATCGAACGGCACATCGCCACGCTGCGCGAGCGCGGTGCGCCGGTCGAGCGGCAGGCGCTGCCGGATGAGGCCGCCCACGGCACCTTCGTCGCGCCGACGATCATCGAGATCGGCGACATATCGGACTTGAAGCGCGAGGTGTTCGGCCCGGTGCTGCACGTCGTCCGCTATCGCCGCGAGCGGCTCGGCGCGCTGATCGACGCGATCAACGACACCGGCTACGGCCTGACCTTCGGCCTCCACACCCGGCTCGACGAGACGGTCGCTTACGTCACGTCGCGGGTGAAGGCCGGCAACCTGTATGTGAACCGCAACGTGATCGGCGCGATCGTCGGCGTCCAGCCGTTCGGCGGTCGCGGCCTGTCCGGCACCGGGCCGAAGGCGGGCGGGCCGCTCTATCTCGGCCGGCTGGTCGGCCAGCCGCCGGTGTTCGCGGCCCGCGCCGCTCGTCTCGACACGCCGGTGCACGATTTCGCCGACTGGCTCGACGGACAGGGCGAAACGGCAAGCGCCGCGACCGCGCGCCGCTACGGCGAGGCCTCCGCGCTCGGCGTGAATATCGGGCTTCCCGGTCCGGTCGGCGAGCGCAACCTCTATGCGCTCCACCCGCGCGGCCGGATCCTGCTGGTTCCGGCGACGCGCACCGGCTTGTTCGAGCAAATGGCGGCGGTGCTCGCGACCGGCAATCGCGGCACCGTCGAAGGCATGCCGTTGCCCGCCGGGTTGCCCGCGACCGTCGCCGCAGTCTTTTCCGCAGATGCCACGGAGCGCCATGCCGCTGCCTTGGTCGAGGGCGACAGCGCCGTCGTGGCCCGGACGGTCGCCAGGGTCGCGGGACTGCCCGGCCCGATCGTCTCGGTCCATGCCGCGCAGCCCGACCGCCCGCTCGCCTATCGGACCGAGTGGCTGATCGAGGAAGTCTCGACGTCGATCAACACCACTGCGGCGGGGGGAAACGCAAGCCTCATGATGATCGGCTGATGTCCGGTAGAAGAGATCCGGCCATCGGCATCGTTTTGCTATCGAATATTAATCGCGAGCGAAGGCGAGGAGGAATCGGGCTGGACTTATCGGGTGACGCCGAAGGCATCAGAGGGCTCGAACGCTGCGACGCTCTCACGATGAGCGACATAGGGGAATTGCACGCGCCACCAGTCCGGCGCGGTGGCGCGCTTCACGAACCCCTCGCGATTGGCGAGCTGAGTAATCTCACTGGCAAGCGTGACATCCTCGACAGTGCGTTTGGTCTGCATCGACATGGAGCGTGAGGTGAACCGTCCACGCGTGCGCGACCGGCTGATATCGTCGCGCTCGACCTCGCGATTGCCGATCAGGTCGGATGCGAGTTCCGCGGTGCCGCCGCCTTCGCTCAGCCCGCAGCGCAACAGCAGCAGATTGCCGCAATTCTCGATGATGGTGTGCGCGCCTTCGCCGTAGACGGCCTTGACCTGCGCGAACGATTGGAACCCGATCGCGACGCGCCCACCGAACTTGCGGAGCCTTGCCTGGGCGTCCTTCAGCCCCTCGATGCGGCCGAGCGCGTCGAGCTCGTCGATGTGGAACCAGATCCGGCGTTGGGTCGATGGGGCGAGCGACAGCGTCTCCATGATGGCGAGGTTCATCCAGCAAGAAATGAGACCGCGCAGCGCCGCGACCTGGTTGGCGGCATAGGGCATCCAGAGCGAGCCCTCTCCCTCGCGCACCCAGCGTCGGATCGAGAAGTCCTCGCCTCCCTGAACGCCGAAGCTGCGCAAGCTGGCGACCGCTGGCGTGATCGTGCCGAGGATGCTGGCGAGCATGCGCTCGCCGCCCTCCTCGAAAAAGCGCGCGGCCGGCGTGCCTTCGCAGAGCGCTTTCAGCTGCGCCTTGTTGGCCCGGGTGAGCGCGCCGACGAAGTCGGCCGAGCTGCCCATTGCGTTGGTGACCCAGCTTTCCATCGAGCTGGCGAGGAACTGCTGGGCATAGCTGATCCATTGATCGTGATCCCCGTGACCGAGATGGGGCAGAAGCGATTGCGCGAGCATCGCGAAATCACCGACCTGCTCGATCTCGCCGAGCAAGTCCCAGCGCGCGCAGCGCGCATCGTAGGGATTGAGGATGATGTCGCCGGGCTGGTAGAAGACGCTGAGCGCTGAGCCGTCTGGATCGGCGACCACCTGGCGGTCGCCGCGGCGTGACGCGCCGGCGATGAGCGCGCGAAGCGCGGTCGACTTGCCGGACCCCGTCGCGCCGATCGCGGCGATGTGCATCGTCTCATCCTCCAGCGTCAGCGGGACGCCGGCCAGCGCGACCCGATCGGTGAGTCCGGTCACAACTCGGCTGCGCAGCCGGTTGGCGACGCCCCGCATCCTGGTGCCGCGCAGATGGGTGACCTTGCGCGGCCAGGCGCCGAGCCGTGCGGCCACCGCTCCGCTGAGATAGGCGAAGATCGCCGGCAGCAGCACGGCGACCGCGGGGCTGTCGGCGAGAAAGCTCGTATAGAGCCACAAGCCGACCAGTAGTCCGCCGGCCCAGCCCACCGGTGCCGAGAGCAATGCCCAGGGCGTGCGGCGGTCGATCGCCTGGACCGCGCCGATCGCGAGCGTTCCGGGCAAGGCGGCGAAGGCGAACCACAAATGATAGCGATGGAGCGCAAGCCACAGCCAGCGCTGGTCGAAAAAGGGCTGAAGCGCGGCGCGATGGCGCCAATGTTCGAGGACGAGATCGCGCCACGCGAAACGCGCATCGGCAGGGATATACCGCGCCACCAGCGGCCAGCCGACGCAGATGGCGGCGAGCGACAGCAGAAACGCGATCTGGTGAACGACCGGGTCCGAGCCGGAGCCCTCCCCACTTCCCGGCGTGCCGCCGGCCGCGCTCACCGCTCGGCTCCATAGTCGCGATCGCGCGCCGGGGTCGGCACCACCTTGGCGGCAGCGGCGAACGCCGCGCGGGTCTGCTCGGGCGAGCGTGAAGGCGCGTTGGCCAGCGCCGCGAAGGTCTCGCGCAGCTGCCGGCCGCGATCCTGATCCGGGCCGGCCTTCGATGCACCTGCTTCCTTCCTGGCCGCCCCTCGTGCCTGCGCGTTCGCAGCCGCTTGCGCCGGTTGCGCCGCGGGTTGCATGTCCGCCGCGCTTCCGGCGCTGCTGACGATGGCGCGGCCGGGGCGCTGCGGCGTCTCCGACCGGGGTTCGTAGTCGAGCGCCATGTCCTTCGGGCGCTCGCGCGCCAGCGTCTGCCGGAGCTGTCGTTCGTCCGCGAAATCGTCACGGCCATAGTGAAGCGCAGTGCCTGCCCGGTGGCGCGACATCGCGACATAGCTCGAATGCGCATCCATGCCGGGGGTCGCGAGCACATGGGTGCGGTCGACCGTCATGCCCTGCGTCTTGTGGACGGTGGCGGCATAACCGTGATCGACGGCCGAGTAGCTCTTGAGGTCGACCTCGACCTTGCGGCCGTCGTCGAGCCGCACCGCCAGCGTATCGCGGCCCGCCTTCTCGACGGTGCCGAGCGACCCGTTCTTCACGCCGAGCTCGCGCTCGTTCTTCAGGAACAGGAGCCGGTCGTTCTCCGCGAACTGCCGTTCGCCGCGCTCGGTCTGCACGGTCACGTCGCGACCGAGCTCGCCTTGCGCGTGCAACCGCTCGCGCGCCGCCTGGTTCAACATCGCAACCTCCGTGTTCATATGCGTGAGAATGATGCGGGACTCGGCCGGCGCCGCCCGCCGTTCGTGATCCCAGCGGTCGATCAGCGCCGCGCGGGCGGCGTCCCGCGTATCGGCCGCGTGGATCATGCCGGCCTTCGCGTAGGCACCGAGCGCCTCACCGGTCCGGCCGGTGGCGAAGTCTCGCGTCGCGTCGCGCATCCACTGCGCTCTCTGCCGGCGCACTTCGCCGATCTCGGCAGCGCCGTGGCGCTCTGCGAGCAGCCGGAACGCCGCGCCCGCCTCGATCGCCTGAAGTTGCTGGACGTCGCCGACCATCACGACCTTGGCGCCGCCGCTCGCCGCTTCGGCCAGCACGCGCTGGAGCTGGCGCGTGCCGATCATGCCGGCTTCGTCGATCACCAGCACGTCGCGTGAACTGAGCCGGTCGCGATCGCGTGCCCAGCTATGCTCCAGGCTCGCGATCGTGCGCGAGGCGATGCCCGAGCCGCCCTCCAGGTTCTCGGCCGCGATGCCGGACAGCGCGGCACCGCGCACGGTGTAGCCGGCCGCTTCCCACGCTTCCCGGGCAACACCCAGCATCGCCGACTTGCCCGCGCCGGCATAGCCGACGATCAGGCTGAGTCCGGACGGTTTGGCGACGTGGTCGAGCGCCGACCGCTGTTCGCGGCCGAGCACCAAGCCGCGATGTGCGGCTGACGCAACGGCACGCTCGACATCGTACCGGCCGACCGCGTGCTTGGAAGCCGCTAGTGCGACTGCATTGCGCGCGAGTGCTTCCTCGGCGCTTAGCATCGAGACAGTGGTGAATCGCTCCTCGCCGCGCCCGTCGCGGCCGAGTGCGAGGATCTGATCCGACGCGCGCATCGCGGCGAGCACGCGATCATACTGCTCCCGACCGTCGGAATGGCGATGCGCGAACATCGCCATGTCGCGGCGGGTGAACGTGGCCTGCTGCCGCGTAAGTGCGTCGAGGCCGATCTCCGGGGTGGCAATGAGCGTGGCACCATTGGCGCGCGCGATGCGGACATGCTCGTCCGCGCGCTCCGCATCCTCGCCGCGCTCCAGGCGTCGTGCGCCGGCTGCGCCGATCTTGTGCTGCGGCTCGAGATCGACGCCTTGCGCATCATAGCTGCGGTGATCGATCCGCGCCTCGAT
>CAXTDA010000019.1:0-18278 GCA_964242935.1 uncultured Burkholderiaceae bacterium
AGCGCTTCAACAAGACGATCGTCGAGTACCTGCTGTTCGCGCAGCGCTTCAACCTCGCGTTTCCCGGGTTCGGGACCGATATCCACGGGTTGGTGGAAACGAAGGTCGATGGTCAAAGGACGTTCTATGTGGATTGCGTGCGTGCGGGCGGCCCGGCGTGAGCGGTGCGCTCACGGCCGGGCCGTGCCTAGCTACTCCGCCTATGCGGCGACCGGTTGTTGACTTCATGGCCCGCCGTCAGAATCGGTGTGAACTCCTTGACGATCGGAACAGCCGCGACTTGACACAGCGGCGCCGTCCTTCCTGGTCCCGACGATGTGCAGGCTGGCCGCAGTCAGCTCTTTGACCAAGTAGTCGAGCCTCTTCGGGAATGTGACGAAGCTGTCGAATTCCTTCACCTTTTCGAGTCGGCCCGCGACCAGGTCGTCGTAAGGCACGAATCCGCCGCCTCCGACCCATGAGCTGCGATGCTGCATTCGGTACGCCTGCGTCCAGCTCAGCAATCGATAGCTCCAGTCGCGCAGCACGGTGGCCTGGACGTCGTAGTCGCGCAGGCCGGAGCGAAATAGCCAGTAGAAGCTAGTCGCACTCGGCTTCGCATCGGGCAAGGCGAAGTCACCGGCCAGATGCAGCAGTCGGTCGTACAACACGTTTTTGTCGCCGTCTGGCGTACAGACGCTGATCGCCGTGCGCGTTGCATCCAACGCCGGTGGGTCGACGATCCGTCGGGTCGGCAGGCCGATGCCTCGTGCCAGCCGCGCCCTGTTCGCGCGCCGGCTCGTTAGGATGTCGAGCGCCATGTCCCCCAGACGGAACGAACGGCTGCCTTTCGCCACGGCGAGGAACCAGTCTCCCCGAGTCGAGAAGTGCCCCGGCAGGCGCACTGGGACCTTGCTGGCGTGCGAGCGCATTTCGCTCTCCTGCCGTAATGCGTTCGCGGCGGTCTTGTACCAGTGCCGCGCTGCAACCGCTTGAGGGTTCGGCTGCAGGTCGGTCGCCAGCCGTCCATCGGGCTTCGATTGCACCAGTCGATCGAAGTCGAGGACTTCCAGAAGGAGCAGCCAAGCCTTGTAAAGCTGTAGCGTATAGCCGGTCGATTCGAAAGTCCGGTGTAGACGAAGCACTTTCAGCTTGGTAGATAGCAGCCTGCGCACGGATTCGTCCTTGCTTGCGGGCAGATGCGCGGCCATCAGCCCATCGAGGCTCTGTTCGTCGTGTAAAGCGCATTTCGCCTTTCCGAAGCGATTTTCCAGCGAGTCATCGCGATCCTCGGGCGACTCCCGTCCATTCTCGGCGGCCCGAGGGTCCGACCGCAGCAGATCCACGATGACAACCAACGGAGTCGATCTCGTCTCGGATTCGACGGGCGTATAGCATTCGGCCGAAATGCTGCCGAGAAACCGTCTCACGCCGGCGCACCACGCGTCCGCGAACACGAGCAGCTCTTGCAGCTCCGGGTGGGCCGGCGTAGCCCCAGTCTCCCGGACGAATCGACTGGCCTCGGCGACGCGATTGGCATCAGCAACGATTTCCGAGAACCAGATTTCAAATAGAGCGCATAAGAACGCGTCGGGAAGCGATACGGCGAGGTCGAACGGCACAACCCCATCCTTTCGACGCCGCTTCTCTGCGATCGCGATGACCGCGCAGGCCTCGAGAAACTCGCGCCATCCGATATTCGGAGCATCGGACCGCGGTCTGTGCGTCCGTACCCCGTCGCTCTGCGCTCCCGCAGGTGCGTGCTCCTCGTCTTTCGAGTTCCTATCGAGTGCGCTGAGCCGGTGCAGGCCATCCCACACCTGCCCGACGGTCAATCGCTTGCCATCCTCTTGCGTGGGGTCGCGGGCAGTCAATGGAATCTCCCGGGACGACGTCCAGAGGCGTTCATCGCACAGCATGAATCCGAAGTCCCACGTAAAGGGCACGCGATCGATGTGCGGATCGGCCGGCGGAATCCGCGATCGATAGTGAGACGTGCGACGGTCATGTGCCCTGACGTCGAAATGGCTGTGACGATTGGTCGGCCCGTCCGGCGACGGGAACAAGTCGAACATGTCCTGCTGGTAGGCATGCCGGGTGCGAAGCAGATCACCGGCCCTTGCCTGCGGTAGGAGTCCGTCGTCGAATCGCGGCATGCCGCTGCGAGGCGCCAAGTAGTCGAACAGGTAGCTCGTCTGGTTCTTCAGCGCCGCGTCCTTGCCCAACGCCCAGAAGCCATCCACGGCGAATACGAGCGTGTAAGGCAGCTTGGTCGACACCGGCATCTGACAGTAGTCGCGCAGCGCCTGGTAATGCGACGTGTCGAGCACTTCAAGCATCGACACGTCGGCGTCCAAACCCGCGAATACACGCGAAAGGAAGGCGCGTTCGGCATCCGCATATTCTTCGAAGGCCGGCGTTTCGCGGTAAAGCACGAGCTTCAAGGGGATCCGCTCAGGCTGCCCGGCTTCCAGTCCGGAGAACAGCTCGAATGCGGGATCGACGTCGATGGTGTCGTTCCCCATGTCGCTTGATGCCATGCCCGAAGCGCGATTGACCAACTCGCGGATCACGCCGGAGGCGCCGATCATCGACGGCGGGTTGACGGTGACGGCGACGCGTTGCTCGCCGAAGAAGGGAACCTTCCAAGTCAGAATTTGGCGGTCGACGAGCGAACGGAGCGCCCAGCTGTGCGCGTGAGTCGGCGCGAGATCGGGACGACCATGGTCGGAGTCGACGATCAGGCTGGTGACACCGTAGCGATGCAGACGAAAGATGAGCGTGGCGAGAAACAGCGAGTCATTCGCGACGCTGGGGTAGATGTCGCGTAGCAGCCGAAGGTCTCCGATGACGACGCGGATGCTTGACGAACGCGAGTCGCCCGTCGCGTTGCCGAGTTTTCGCGCGACCCCACGAGACCAGCCGAAAGCCACCCGCGCATGCACGATCTGCTGAGAAATGATGTGCCAGATCTCCGCTCCCGAAAGATTCATGGCGTCGATACGCCGCACCAGCATGTTTCGCTGGACGACGCGAGCGAGCGAGCATCGGATCAGGCGAAACCGCCTCGCGGCTTCGGCCTCATTGCCTAATAACACGATGTGGAGGCGTGCGAGCACTTCCTCGAGCCTCTTGTCGCAACGGTCGAGCACTCGCGTCGCGAGCCCTTCGGCGTTCTTGTCGTGCGTCGTGATCATAACGGTCGGTTGTACCAGCCCCGCGGACATTCGCAGGATCGTGAGCGCGATGATGATCTTGCGTTCCCAGAGCTCGCTGCGCGGGCCCGCCGCGCGCTCTTCGAGGTACTTGAAGACGTCCCAGCGGCCGATCAGCGGTGGCGCGAAACGGCGCGTCTCTTGGGGCAACGCCCAGTCGGCGCTGTCCACGGCCAGCTTCGTCAGCTCGGCTCGCCGCTCTGGAAATTCGTCGAGCCACGTGCTCGCTCGGGTCAACAAGTGCGTTTGGAGCGGCTGATCTTTGTCGCGCCCGCTGTCGTCCCACGCTCGCCTGGCGTGCTTCGGATCGCGGATGACCGCATTGATGTCGAGGGCCGACTTCTCATCGAGCTGCTCGAGCCACTGCGTCGCGAGACAGATGGCAAAGGCGAATACACGAGGCAGGTTGGCATACGGGTGCAGAAGGAATTGCTCGGCGAGCGCTTCCTTCTTCGTGCCGCCTTCGCCGATCAGCGCGGAGACGCTGCCCGGAGGCAGCCCGAAGACGCGCGGCTCCTTCACCGACGCGCCGAGCATTTCGTCAAGATACGGGATGCCGACGGGTTCGTAAGGGCCACGAGCGAGTTCTTCTCCATCGACCTGGCCGCCCTCCGCGTCATGGTGTCCAGCTTCCGTCGATTGTGCCGAGAACAGGCGATTAAGGTGGTCGAGGGAGTGAAAGACCTGGACGTAAGAGTTGCAACGCTCCGTGAGGGCCGACTGAGTCCGCTCATCGGAAGGAAGCACCGCCGGATCGGTGGCAGGAGCCGCTGAAGCGGAACGACTGCTCTTCCAAGCCTCGATCCGGGCGATCTGTTCCGCGTCCGTCGAATGAATCAAGGTGCGTGGATCGTCTGCGTTCTCCCAGCTTCCCGTGGAACTGCCTGCCCCGTCGCGAAGTTCGAACGGATGTCGACCAGCGCCGAAAGCGCCCCCGCGCGACTTTTCGATCTCGATGGTCCGGCGTTCCGTTTTTCCATCGAGCGAACGACGCAAGTGGATGACCGTGTCCGAGACATACTCTTCCGGCTGATGTCCGTTGGCGAGTTCGCTTTCCTCCACGACGAACAGGGTGTGCCAATTGCTGCCCGCGGCACGGACCAACTGAGCGATTCGGGAGCGGCGCGACATCTCCTCACCGAAACTATTGCGCACGCCGACAAGCGTCTCGAACCCCGCGACCGAGTCGAGGACGAGGAAATTGGGTCGGCCTTTCGGACGTGCAGGCAACGAGGCGAGGAGGCGTGCCGCGAACAGCCAGTCGTCGCCGGTCGTATCCCGCGCAAGGTCGACGAACGCGACGTCGGCTTCCAGAACGCCGTCCCGCGCCTCCGACGGGCTGCGACCCCCGACCACATAGTCGGCGAGGATCGACCCGGACGCACCACCTCGCGCCAGCGGCGCGTAATGCCGCAGGTTGACGAGCAGGAGCGGCTCGTTGTCCCGCTTGCGCCTCATCCGCACTTGGAGGTCGTACTCACCGATGAAGGGGACGTAGCGTTGATAAGGAAACCCCAGCTTAAAGGAGTTCCAGATTCCGCTCGCCGCCTCGAAGCGTAGATCGGTTGACAGATACAGGACCAACGGAGTGCGCTCGTCAGGCCGCGTCGTCAACGCGGTAAGAACGTATTGGGCGGCTGCATGCAGCGCGAAGACCGACTTACCGGTTCCGTCCTGGCCGAGTATCGTCAGCGAAGTCGCCGTCGACAGCGTGTTCTCGGAATCACGCTGCTCTCGTTCGGGATCGACATGGAACAACTCGTCGAGTTGCGGGATGCCGAACCGAATGGGATCAATCCGCCTGCCTCGGTCAATTTCCATGTAGATCCTTTGCGAAGGCGGCGTCGCAGAGCCGCGTGCCGGTGATCGTCGCTCCGTCGCGGCCATACGGGTCGAGATTGCCGTTCCAGCGGCGCAAGTCGCTCCAGAATCTCGCCGTCTGCTCAACGAGCTCATGCTCTGTCGGGTTCGAGGTGCGGAGCTCGCTGAGAGCGTCCTCGTAGCAGTCCCGGCCGCAAAGCACACGCGCGACGGAAGTACGGGACAGCGATCCGTATGGCGAAGCGGCGAGCACCTCGAGGCCGCTTGACCCGCCTGCGGTGCCGATATCCGCCGGGGAATAGGGGAGCAGCGACGTGAGTCCGTCCGCAATCAGGTTCTGGACGCCTTGAGTGGTGCGGCGGTAGATGGCCGGGACCAAGCCGCCGAACCTCTTGGAAGTCATGTCTCTTGAAGAGAATTCACACTCAACTTGGGCCATATGGATGACCGAGTGAATCTTCGGGACGACCATCGCTCGCTGTCCCGGACCGGTACACCGGGTGGCCCGGAATATCTTTTCCACCGCCTCCAGCAAGCTCCCGGCGTGCGCTGTCGCGATGACCAAGTGCCCCGTGCCGGCAAATTGAGCGCATCGTTTGATCTGCGACTCGTCGCGCAATTCGCCCGCGTAGACGATCGCGGGCGTTTGACGCAGGGCGCTCTCGAACGTGTTCCTCAGCGAAGCCGTGTCCTGGGGCGCCTGCCTTGGCGTGTAGTCGTAGTCATTGTCGGGAAGCAAATACTTCTCGACGGGATCCTCGTGTGCAAGAAGGTGCAGCCTTCGTCGCAAGTTCGGATTCTTTTCTTGCCGTTCCTTGAGGTATAGCGATACCAGGGCCTGGGCGAGATTGGATTTCATCGACGCGGTCGGGCCGGTGATCAGGATGAACCCTTGGTCCTTCTGATCATTCTCGGCAAAAGCGCACCGGTAGACGACCTCCGCGATCTCCTTGGCCGTGAAGAGGAAGCCGCAGTCGAGGGCTGGTGTCAACTCGAAGCGGGTGTCCGGCCCCCACGACTTTGCTCCCGCGTGGGCGTACTCGAGCGCGCCGTCGCTTGTCACTTCCAAGTCCGCCGGCGCCTTCCAACGGACCGTGATGCTCCAAGCCTTCCCCGCGTAGGCGGAACACGCGTTGATGCGCGCAAGCTTGCCATGCAGGATCTCCTGGAAATCGAAGTCCTGTCGCTCTGCTGGCTTACCAGAGAGGGAGCGGCAATAAGTTAGCCAGTTGGTCTTGCTGTTCCGTGCAATAGTGTTGTCGAGCTTCTGTCGATCGACAATCAACGTAAAGTCATCGCGTTTGAGCGCCAGACTTTCGAGCATGGCACGAATCGCTTGCTGGTTCGGCGCGGGAATCGCGTGAACTGCCTCGTCTTCGGTCACTTGAAAAAACCTCCTATCGCCGCGTCTCGCATTCCGGTGATACGTGACGCAATGCATCCTGGTTAAGGTCGAATTCGGCGGTGCTGTGCGCCTGCAACCACGCTTACACGGCGGGTGCGATTGAACGTCTGCCAACGCGCAGGGCGCTCGGCGCGTTGGTCGGGTGCGCCGGACGCGCGCGGATGTGCGAACGAGTATATGAGAAGGGCCGGAAGAATGGCGAGATTATGGGGCGCTCAACGCCCGAGCTGCGATGTATCTCGGAAGCGGCTGAGCCACTGCTCTACGACTATCTGCACGAGCAAAGCGACGAGGTGCAATCGTCGAATGGACGGAGGACCACGCGATTTGTCAGGACGTTCCATCCAATCTTCGGCCGATTGTTCGCCCTCGGCGACGGGCGCGCGTTCTTATGCTTGAATGTCGCCGAGCGACGAGCGAGCGTCCGTCCAGCCGCCAATCCGACCTGCGCCGACAATGCGTCATCCGAGCGTTTATCCAGCGACGGCTCGAGGCGCCGCCCGCGACGTCCTTCCCCGGGCCATAGATGGACAAGCGGCACTTCATGGCGGCTTGTCGGCAGGGCGGCTTCGCGCTGGAAACGGCCGCGCGGATCCTCGACACAGAGCTCGCGGCGCCGCTACACCGCGAATGCCGGATCGTCGTCCGCGACGAGCACGACGCGGACGACATAGTCCGGGAAAGCTTGTCCGACCGGGAAGCGCTGTGCGATGTATCGCGGCGACTCGGAGTTGCTCGGCTCGGTCCGCGGCATCATGCGTCACGCGATAGTCGATCACTTTCTGGACGATCACGACAAGCATTCGCCGCTGTGGCGGATCCTTCCCGAGTTCGCGCAGGCGTTCCCGATCTACGAGCGCGTCGGCCTCCGCGACCTGTGCCAGCAGATCCACGACATGTACAAGAAGCACGACGTCGCGCGCGTGACGACCGAGATGTACTACTCCGACATGCAGCCCGCGATGAAGCCGTCGCAGGCCTACGCCTGCATGGCCCACCGCGAGATCGACCGCGTGCCGATCGAGGAGCTCGAAGGACGCGTCACCAGCGTGCTGCTGACGCCGTACCCGCCGGGCATTCCGCTGCTGATCCCGGGGGAGCGGTTCAACAAGACGATCGTCGAATATCTCAAGTTCGCGCAGCGTTTCAATCTGACGTTTCCGGGATTCGGGACCGACATCCACGGGCTCGTGGAGACGCGGGTCGATGGGAAGAGGACGTTCTATGTGGATTGCGTGCGGACGGATCGGGAGCTCTGAGCGAGGTGAATCGGCCGGCCGGCCACGCATGCGTCGCGTGGCGGGATCGATTGCGCTACCGCTCCTGCTCTTGTTCACAGGGCCGTGCGCTGCGGCGGCGGCCCCGCAGCCGGTCTGCGCGGCAGCGCAAACCGGCGCCGCGAAGTCCGACCCCGAATCGCTGCACCGCGCGTTCCGCGCATCGGTTCGTTCGGCGCCGACCGAAGCGGTCGAACTGGCTTGCGCCGAGATTGGTGCCGCGTCCACCGATCGACAGTCGTTGTCCGCGCGGGTCGATCTCGCGAGCGCATTGATCGAGGCGTCCCGCGAGAACGAAGCGCTCCTGCTGCTCGATGATGTCGTCACCGACGACGAGGCAGCGGCCGGCGAGCCCGGCATCAGGGTGCATCTGAACCGGGCGCTCGCGTACAAGGGGCTCGGCGACATCGCGAGGGAAGGCGCGGAACTCGATCGGGCCGAGGACCTCGCACGGCGTCCGGGGAATGCCGAGCTTCCGATCCTGGGCGAAGTGCTGGTCGCGAAGTCGAGCCGAGGGCTGCGCCGGCTCGACCTCGACGGCGCCGAGCTCGCGTCGCGCGAAGCGCTGTCGGTCTACGAGCGCCTCGGTCTGTCCGCGACCCGCGAGGGCGCCGACGTCTACAACCAGCTTTCGGTCCTTGCCTACACGCGTCAGGATTACCCGACCGCGCTCGCGTACGCAACCCGTGAGATCGAGACGATCCGGGCCATCGGGGGTCCGGACGACCGCGAGTTGCTGTTCGCCCTCGGGTCGACCGCCACGATCAGGTCGATCCAGGCCGACTACGACGGCGCCGAGGCGGCCTTGACGGAAGCGTTGCGGATCGCCGGCGTCCATGCGGACAGCGCCGTCGACGCACGGCTCGATCTGCTTCAGGCCGTCGCCGGCTTCCATCTGGACCGCGGGCACCCGGCCGAAGCACTGGCGTTCGCCGAGGAGGCGGTCCGCCTGTCGAGCGCCCGGTCGGGCGAGACGGTGGCAGCCATCCGCCCCCTCATGTCGCTCGCGGCCGTCTACTCGGAGCTGGGACGCTACGGCGAGGCGCGGCGCGAACTCGTCCGGGGGCGCGCGCTGTTCGATGCGAACGATCAAGCCGTCGGCGGGCTGTTGCGCCTCGTGGTCCTCCTGACCGGCGCGCGCCTCGACCTGCGCCTCGGCAACGTCGAAAGCGCGCGCGACGACCTGCGCCGCGCGGCGGCCGTCAGCGGGACCCGCGAGCCGTTCGGCTATTGGAACGGCTGGCGCTTCCGGCTTGCTTGTCGGCTCGATGCCATCGAGGGTCGTTGGCGGGCTGCGGACGACGACTGCGCCCGTTCGATCGAAGAGACCGCGGCAGTCCTCGATGCGAAGAACCCGTTGGTCTTCGATTCGCTGGTCGGGCGGTGCTACGCGCAGACCTCCGGCGACATCGCCGGGACGGCGTGCGATTCGCTGCGGGCGGCGATCGCCGACGGGCAGACGGCGACATCGCGTTCGCTCGCGTCGGCTTTCGTCGCGCTCGCCGCGCGGGAACGCAACGAAGGGCGGCTCGAGCGAGCGATCGAACTGCAGTCGCGCGCGGTGGCGGCCGCCGAGCTGGCGGCCACGCCCGACCCGCTCTGGATGACCGAATACGCGCTCGCAGAGGGACTCGCGGCCGCGGGCAACCGGCCACTGGCCATCTTCTTCGGCAAGCGTTCCGTCGCCGCCATCGAGCAGATGCGCGACCAGCTCGGCGCCGATGGCCGACGCTTCGAACGGGGCTTCCTGTCCGACAAGTTCGGCGTCTATCGCGCGCTCGCGGCATGGCTCCTCGAAGAACGACGCGATGCCGAGGCGATCGCGATCCTGGGATTGCTGAAGATCGAGGAGCGCTTCGACTTCATCGAGCGTTCGAGCGGTCCGCACGCGCCGTCGGCGGTCGGTCTGAGCGAGACCGAAGAGGACCTTCAGCGACGCTTCCTCGCCTCGGTCGTCGTCGGATCGAGCGACGAAGCCGTCGAAGCCGAACGCCTGGCGGGCTTGCGAGCCAGCGGCAAGATCACGCCCGACGAGGAACGGCGGCTCCGGCGCGCGCTCGATCACGAGCGCGAGACGGCCTTGCGCCGCGCGCACGCCATCATGGATTTTCTCGAGAGCGAACACCGCGGTCCGCCGCTTCTCGCCGACAGGTCCGACCCGAGCAACACGATCGCGGGCAGCCTCGCGGGGCCGCTCGCGCGCGACCAGGCGGTTGCGTACCTCTTCGTCGCAGGTGCTCGCCTGCACGTCGTGTTCGTCACCCGGCGGGGCGTCGAGCGCGTCGTCGCCCCGATCGACGTCGCGAAGCTCCAGCATTCGATCGCCGACTACCTTGCCGACCTGAGCGCGAGGCGCGACGTGCGCAACGCCGAGAGTGGCCGCGTCCTGTTCGAGCTGCTCGGCGCACCGCTCGATCGGCTCGCGCGCGCACGCGACGTGCGTCGGCTCGACCTCTGGCTCGATGGTTCGTTGCGCTACGTGCCGTTTCCGGCGCTCTGGGATGGTCGACGCTATCTGGTCGAGCGCTATGAATTCAGCTATCGGCCGGGCGACGCGCAAAGCGCTTCGGTGTCCGAAGCGACGAAGGCAGGTGCCGAGACCGCGACGACCTCCCGCTCCGGCAGCGCGGGACCACCGGCCGGCCCGGCGTCGACGCTCGCGTTCGGCGTGACCCATGCGGTCGGCGGAATGCCGGCGCTGCCGGGCGTTGCAGCGGAGCTCTGTGCCATCGTGCGCGGGCCGGTCGCCGGGCTCGACGCGAACGAGGCCGCCTGTGCAGCCAGGCGCTTCGCGAATGGCTCGTTCCCGGGTGCAGGGTATGCCAACGAGTTCTTCACGAAGGAACGTCTGGCCGGCGCGGCAGGTCGCGGCCACGGCGATGGCGCGGGCGCCTCGCCCATCGACAAGCTCCACATCGGCACGCACCTCGCGTTGAGACCGGGAAACATGTCGAAGTCGTGGCTGCTGCTCGGCGACGGCAGCCATCTGCCGCTCGCCACGCTCGGCGAGATCGATCTCGCGGACGTGAAGCTCGTCACGCTGTCGGCCTGTCAGACCGGGATGGCCGGCGCGACGACCGACGACGGACGCGAAGTGGACGGCCTGCCGGCCTTGCTGCATCGCCAGGGCGCCCAGTGGGTGGTGGCGACCCTGTGGCCGATCGAGGACCGCACCGCCAGCCGGCTGATGCAGGATTTCTACGCGAACCTGAAGCAACGCGGAAGCGGCGTCCCGGAGGCGCTGCGCGGTGCGCAGCGAGCGATGTTGCTCGGTCCGCGCGTCGAGACACGGCACCCTTACTTCTGGGCGGCGTTCATGACGAGCCGGAGCGATCGGTGATTGCCTTGGCGGTCTTCGGTGGCGGCGATCGACTACCTTGGCTGGACCGTTTCACTTGCCTGGCGGCCGAGCGGCCCCGGGGGCGTCGGCCGCCGGCTCGCTCGCCGAAATCCTGATTCCCTGCTTGCCGAGTTCGTCGACGACCGTCTTCGCGCCCGGGTTGCCGGCTTCGGCGAGGCGGGCCGTGCCGCGGGCGATCGAGTCCAGCGCGTCGCGCAGCTTCTTCGCGTCCTGCACCTGCCGATCCTGCCGGCCCATCGCATCGCGGATCGAGTCGCCGTCGTGGCGGAGCTGCACGACCTGCAACGCGAACCATGCGACCAGGACGAGACCCAGGATGACGAGCGGCAGGAAGGCGCTCGATGGCTGCAACGGCACGGCCGCCGGTGCGCCGTCGGGTTCGAAGGGCCTGCTCATCGCTTGACCGCCTTTCCCGCGTCCGTCGGCCGCTGGGCGACCGGCGAGACCGTGTCGTTCGAAGCGCCGAGGGTGATGCCGTTGCTCGCGAGCAGTTCGTTCAGCGAGCGGTCCTGGTCGCGCACCGAAAGCTCCGCGAGTGCCTTCACCATGCCGCGGTAGAGCCCTTCGAGTTGCGCCGTCTGCTGCACGTACTGGTTGCGGCCGGCGAGCTCGATCTGGAGGCTGCGATTCCGGTCGGCGAGCCACATCGCATAGCCCGCGACGGCGGCAACGACCAGCGCGAGCGCGGTGGTCACGCGGAATTGCCAGCGCGTCAGCATGGCCGCACTCCCGGGCAGCGGTCGGCGATCCGGCTCGCCCTGGTCGGCCGACGGGCGCGGCCGCGCCGCAAGAACAGCAGCGATGCCCCGAGGCCCAGCAGAGCCAGCGAGCCGGGCTCCGGCACGGTGCCGGGCTGGGCGACGACCGTGCCCCGGACGATCAGCTGCAGGTCGCCGAGTGCGCCCGAGTAGCCGCTCGCGTTGTGTCCGAAGCCGTGCAGCGTGATGGCATCGACGAAGCTGCCGACCGTGCTCGCATCGAACGCGAGGCGGAGCGGACCGCTGGTCTGGCCGGCCAGGAGGTCGAAGAAGCTCGTGAAGCCGCTTTCGCCGAAGTCGGCCGGATCATCGAACCGGAAGCTGCCGTCGAGCAGGTCGGCCGGTCCCGTCGCGGTGTTGCCGGCGAGGAGCGTCGTGCCGAACAGTCCCGCGCCCTGGAGCACCGTGCCGTAGTCGAGCACGAACGTCGAACCCGAGCGGGTCAGCGTGCCCGCGCCGCTGCCGAACATGAAGCCGTCGGCCGCGTAGTTGTTGACCGTGCCGGACAGGCTGACCGCGAGGTCGGCGAGTGCCGCATCGGACAGATCGGCGTCGTGGCTCGCGGCGCGGAACGCGGCCGAACCGCTGTAAGTGCCGGCGACCGCGGTGTTCAGGCCGACGGTCAGCGCGCTGCTGGTCTGCTGGGCCGCGAGACCGCTGCCCAGGTTGCCGCCGGCGGTGAACGCACCGGTCGCGCCCAGCGACGAGGCGACCAGCGTGTCGTTGAGCGCCGTGACCGCCGCCGAGTTGGTCACCGAGACGCCGAGCGAAACGCCGTCGCCGACGTGGACGATACCGAAGTCGACCGACGGCGTGTTGACCGTCGCCGCCGCCGGCGTGTAGACCTTGCCGTTCAACGCCACGGTGCCGCTGCCGAGCGCGAGGTCGGCCGCGCCGGTGGTTCCCGCGCCGGTCGAGACGTAGTTCAGTACCTGCGTTCCGCCGAAAGTACCGGCGGTCGCGGTATCGAGCGTGACGCCGATCGCGGACGAGCTGCCGCCGGCGGACAGGTTGGCGATCGCGCCGCTCGAGGTGAAGCCGCTCGAGGTCGCGCCGCGGGTCGCGTTCAGGCCTTCGGTGTAGAGGTCCGGCGACGCGTTGTTGATCGTGATCGCGGTGGTCGGTGCGACGCTGCCGACGCGGCCAGCCACGGTGACGGTCGACGGCGTCGCGGTCGGATTGGCCAGTCGGTACACGGCGCCGGTCACGGCGACGTCCTGCGAGCCGATCGCAAGCTGGCAGTTGGGCGCGCAGTTGCCGATGTTGCTCGCGTCGGAGACGAAGGCGATCGTCGCGGTACCGTTCTTGCCCCCGGCGGTGCTCGTGTCGAAGCCGACTGCCAGGCTGGATGCGTTGGTGGACCCCGGCGCAAGCAGGTTGAAACCGCCCGATGCAGTGACCGGCCCATTGCCGCTGATACTCGCGTTCAGCGCCGCCTGCGGTGCGGCGGTCGCCTGATTGGTGACGCTGACATTGGCCGTCGGCGACGCGCTTCCGATACGCACGTTGCCGAGCGCGATCGTGCCGTTGTTCACCAGCGGGCTCGCCTGGTTGACGATGATTCCCGTGCCGACGATTTCGCCGGACACGCCGAGCCCCGTCGAACCGACCGGCAGCTCGCCGAGGCCGTTCGAGACGCCGCCCACCGTGCCGGCCGAGAAGAAGTTGATGCCGATGCTGCCGTTGAGGACGCCGGCCGCCCCGGTGTTCAGCCCGACCGAAAGGCCGTTGCCGATCGCGCCGGCGGCGAGGCCGCCGATGCTGCCGCTGCCGACGATCAGGTTGCCGTTGGTGCCGGAGGTTGTTCCGAAACGGGCGTTGAGATCTTCGACGAAACCGGTCGGTCCGGTCGCGCTGTTCTGGATCGACAGCTGACGGCTCACCGATTGACCGACCTGGACGGTGCCGAAGTCGACCGGGGCGGTCAGCAGGGTGCCCGCGGCCGTCTGGTAGACGTTGCCGCTCAACGCCACGGTCTGGCTACCGACGCCGAGCGTGCCGAGGCCGTTGCTCACGCCGTTGACGGTACCGGCGGTCGCGTAGTCGAAGGTCACGGTGCCGGTCTTCGCGCCGGCGCTCGACGTCCCGAGCGAAGCGCGCATCGCGCTGTTGTTGCTCGCGCCGGCGACCAGCCCGGCGATGGTGCCGGCGCCGCTCGCGTTGCCGGTGGACGCGCCGAAGCTCGCGTTCAGGTCCTCGCTGTAGGCACCCGGCGCCTGCGTGTTGCTGACGGTGAACGTCTGCCCGAGCGACCCGCCGACGCGCGTGTTGCCGAGGGCGACGCTCGGCGACGGCGTCGCGTTGCCCACCGCCGCGTTGTACGCGGCCGCGCCCGCGCCGATCGAGAGGACGAGGTTCTGCTCGGGCACGTTCGCGAAGTTGTTCGCGATGTGGACGATGTTCGTCCCGGTCAGCGGTCCGAGCGCGCCGGCGTTCGCGGCGGTGAAGGTGACCGCGTAGTTGCCGCTGCTGCCGCCGGCCGCGATCGGACCGAACGATCCTTCGGACACGCCGCTCCCCGACAGGCGCGAATCGCTGATGACGCCGCCGTTGGCGCCCGGCTGGATCGCCCCGCGGAGGGCGGCGCCGGTGCCGGTATTCGCGACCTGGTAGTTGTAGGTCGTGCTGCCGACGCGGACGTTGTTGATCGTCAGGTTCGCAGTTGCGTTGCTGCCGTTGGTGACCGTCGCGCCGGTGATGGCCTGGGCGACGTTGCTGCCGTTGATGAGGCCGGTGCCGTCGACGTTGGCGCGCTTGTTGAATGAGTTGCCGGTCCCGAAGGCGAGGTTGTCGTAGTCGCGGGAGACGACGATGTTGTTGGTGCCGAGGTTGAGGTTCGGGGTTGTGCTGCTGGCGAGGCGCAGGATGCCCGTGCTGCTGGTGACGTTGCTGGTTGCGAGCGTGATCACCCCCGTCCCGGAGTTCTGCAGCGTGCCGGTGCCTTGCGTGCCGTTGTTGAACCGCATCTCGCCGGCAGTCACGCTGACGGTGCCGGTGTTGTTGAAGGCGGTATAGAGATCGGTGGTGGCGTTGCCGGTCTTGTTGTAGGAGCCGGTGTTGTTGAAGACCTTGTTGCCGCTGAAGCCGTAGCCGAGGTAGGTGCCAAAGGTGTTGCTGTCGTTCCAGGTGCCGGTGTTGTTGATGGTGGCGTTGCCGTCGAAGCGGATGTCGTTGCCGTTGAGAGACGAGTTGCCGGTCCAGTTGGTGACGGCGGCGGTGTTCATGATGCGGCCACTCGAGAGGATGCGTTCACCGTTGCCGTTGATGGCGACGTTGCCGTTGAACTGAGAGGTGCCGGTGCCGGTCTGCTCGCCGCCGGTCAGGGCCGCCAGGCCGCTGATGGTGACGGTGCCGGCGCCGCCGAGCTGCCCGCCGGTCTGGCTGTAGAGGGGAGCGGCGAAGCTGCCGTCGACCTGCAGGGTGCCGTTGGCGATGGCGAGGGTACCGGCGTGGCTCATGTCGCCGACCATGCGAACGTCGGCGCCGCTGAAGTTGCTCGCATCGATCAGCAGCGTGCCGGTACCGCCGAAGGTCGCGCTGCTGAGGGTCGCGACGCCGCCACTGTTGTTGCCGTTGCCGAAGCCGAGCGTGCTGCCTGCGGCGATGTTGAAGGTACCGGTACTGATGCTGTCGACGTTACCGACCAGGTTGAGCCGTCCGGCAGTCACGCTGACGGTGCCGGTGTTGTTGAAGGCGGTATAGAGATCGGTGGTGGCGTTGCCGGTCTTGTTGTAGGAGCCGGTGTTGTTGAAGACCTTGTTGCCGCTGAAGCCGTAGCCGAGGTAGGTGCCAAAGGTGTTGCTGTCGTTCCAGGTGCCGGTGTTGTTGATGGTGGCGTTGCCGTCGAAGCGGATGTCGTTGCCGTTGAGAGACGAGTTGCCGGTCCAGTTGGTGACGGCGGCGGTGTTCATGATGCGGCCACTCGAGAGGATGCGTTCACCGTTGCCGTTGATGGCGACGTTGCCGTTGAACTGAGAGGTGCCGGTGCCGGTCTGCTCGCCGCCGGTCAGGGTCGCCAGGCCGCTGACCGTCACGGTCCCGGCCCCACCCAACGTTCCTCCCGACATCACCAAACCACCCGTCCCCGACGCACTCGTCGCGCCGAGCGAGCCGCCCGTGATGCTCAACACGCCGGTTCCGAAGAACGAATTGACCGTCAATGCGTTCATGCGGAACGTCGTGTCGAATGCGCCGAGCACGACGTCGTCGCCGGCGGCCGGCGGCCTCGGACTCCAGTTCGTCGTCTCGTCCCAGAAGCGGCCGTTCGGTCCGATCCAGGTGCTGTTCGCCGCCTCGACATTCCCGATGTTCAACGCGGCGATGACGGCAGCCGCGATGGGGCACAGTCGGAGCGCCGGCGGCAGCCCGGCACCATCCCGGGCAGGACGCTTCGCTGCGGGCAAATCGTTTCGACTTCCTTCGGCGTGATGTCGGGTCATTCGGTCATCGGTCCATGGATGAGCAATTCGAAGGGAATGTGCGATCGTTGAATGGACGGATGAGCTCGCGATTTGTCAGGGTCTTTCCATCCACTCCCGGAATGGAATCGCGGACGTCCTGCGACGGACGCACCGACTTGTGCTTGAATGTTGGCGACTGAGCGAGCGTCCGTTACCCCTGCCGATACCGACCCGATACCGCGCCTGACAGATGCGTCGTCCGACCGTCTTATCGATCGAAGTCTCGACGTGTGCCGCTTGCCGGCTTCCATCCTCCGGGTCCTAGGATGGACAAGCGGCTCTTCATGGAGGCTTGTCGAAAGGGCGGTCTTGCGCTGGAAACCGCTTCGAGGATCCTCGACAGGGAACTCGCGGTCCTCCTGCATCGCGAATGCCGGTCCGTGGTTCGCGACGAGCACGACGCGAACGACATCGTCCAGGAGACGTTCATCCGCACCTGGAAGCGCTGCGCGACGTTTCGCGGCGACTCGGAATTGCTCGCCTGGATCCGCGGCATCCTGCGCCACGCGATCGTCGATCACTTCCGGGCGAAGCGGTCCGACGAGCCGATCGAGGACGAGGAAGGCAACATGTCCGATGCCGTGACCGAACAGATCGCCCGCCTGTCGATCGCATCGCGCGATCGACCGGACGAGTGGCTGTCCGCCGGTCAGCGCGAGGCGTGCTACCGCCGCTGCTTCGCAGCGTTCGAAAAGGCGGCCCCGCTGCACGCGGCGGTGATGCGCTGGATCACGGAGGACGAATTGTCCAATGACGAGATCGCGGCGTTGCTGCAACGTTCTCCTGGCGCGACCCGCGAATTTATTTCGCAATGCCGAAAGAAGGCGCGGATCCATTTCGCCGAATGGTATGCAATGAGGCGAGAACCCGATGGGTGAAGAACAAGTTCCATGGCGTGGCGGGTCCGACGCGTCCGATGACGACGCCGCGTGGCTCGCCGCGCTGCGCGGTCATCCGGTCGACGGCAGCCCATCGCCTGCCGCGATGGAGGGAATGCTGATCCGCGAGGCGATGCTGAAGTGGCCACCGGCCAGGGAAGCGCCGATGGACGACCCGGCCCGAATCGATCGTCTGTTGGAGCGCGCGCGCGCTGAGGGCTTGCTCGGCGAATCGCCTGCGCCGGAAGTCCACAGGGAAGATCCGTCCGATCCGAATCGCCGGCGCGACGGCACGCCGCCCGCCTGGTGGACGCGCATCAAGGCCGGCAGCTTCGTTGGTGCGGCCCGCGCGTCGCTGGCCATCGCGGCCGTGCTCGTCGTCTCGACCAGCGTCTGGCTCGCCCGGCCCCGGCCGTCGCCGGTCGAAGAGGGGTCGGTCCGCACGGCGCCGGATGCCGTAGTCGTCCTTCGCGTTCGCGACCCGGAAGCGTCGCGGCGCCAACTGGTCGACGGGCTGACGGCAGAAGGCGTCGACGTGACGCGCTACACGCGCTTCGGCCGCCTCGGTGTCGATGCCGACCTGCCTCGCCCGCTGCCGGCGGGGATCGCCGGCGTGCTGCAGCGCCAGGGTCTCGCACCGCCGGTTGACGGGGTCCTGCGGGTCGAATACGAAGGGCCGTGACCTTGAGCGCCTTTCGTCGCGTGAAGCACCCGAAGCTCGGCGCGTGGGACGCGGGGACCTTGCTCGCCGGTGCCTCGCTCGCGGGCGTGCTCTCCTTCACGACAGCTGCTGCCGCCGGCGAGCCGTGCGTCACGTCGGCCGCCATGCGACCACCGCCGGAGTTCGCGGCGCTTCAGTTCGACTTCGCGCGCTTCTTTCGCTCGGACCCCGACCGCGTCTTGACGGTCGCATGCGCGGAGGCCGATGTCGCGTCGAGCGCCGGCGAGCGCGCCCGGTCGCAGGTCGATCTTGGCGCTGCACTCGTCGGTGCGTCGCGAGAACGCGAGGCCATCGAGATCCTGGGTCGTGCCATCGTCTCGTACGAGGCGGACACGTCGATCGATCGACTGGTCGTTGCCGCGCTGTAACTACACCCCGGGGCCCCCGACCCCCACGGGGGCGC
>CAXTDA010000019.1:18288-20385 GCA_964242935.1 uncultured Burkholderiaceae bacterium
CTGTACTACCAGCGCGGCAACGCCTACCGACTGCTTCGCGAGCTGCCGCGGTCCGAGGCGGACCTCGAGACCGCGCGCCGCATCCAGCTCGCCGCCGGACGAAGCCGGACCGAGCTGTACGCGCAGACGCTGATCGCCGCTGCGAGTCTGCTGGCGAAGCAGCTCAAGGTCGACGAAGCCGAGCACGCGCTCGACGAGGCCCAGGCGATCCTTCGGCAAGTCGGCCGGGCGCGTTCGCGCGACGCGGTCGACGTGCTGAACGAGCGAACGATGATCGCCTTCGGTCGCCAGGATTTGGAGGGAACCGCGCGTCATGCGGAGGCCGCGTCGGACCTTCTGCGCTCGATCGCCGGTGCGGACGACGCGGAACTTCTCGAGCCGTACGCGACGCTCACGGCGGTGCGCTCGATGATCGGCGACTTCGCCGGTTCCGAGGCCATTGCCTTGGAGGCGCTCCGCATCGTCGACCTCCATCCGACGCTGGGCATCGACGCGCGGCTCGGCATCGTGCAGAACCTGTCGGCGACCTACCTCGATGAAGGCCGGATCGACAAGGCATTGCCGCTTGCGGTCGAGGGCCTTCGTCTGTCCGAGCAGCATTACGGTCCCGGCGCGCCGGCGGTGTTTCGAGCGCAACTGACGCTCGGAACCACGTACATGGAGCTCGGACGTTATGCAGATGCACTCCGTGAGTACGACGCTGCGGCCGCGATCGATGCGCATCACCCGGGAACGGTCACCATGCTGCAGCGCCTTCGATACCTGTTCGGAAAGGCCACGTTGAAGATCTATCTCGGCGACCTCGAGTCGGCCCGGCAAGACCTCGCGCACATGGCCGACGCCATGCGCGATCAGCCTCGCCTCGCTTACTGGCGGGGTCGGCACGCGCGGCTCGTCTGCAAGCTCGATGCGATCGCGGAGGATTGGCCGGCCGTCGAAGCACACTGCGGCAGCGCGGAAGCCTACCTGAAGGAGGTCATGGATTCGGCGCACTCGTCAGTCGCCGAGGTGTCCGCACAGCGCTGCCGCGCACAGGTGCTCGGCGCGCTATCCGGCGACGCCTGCGACAGGCTGCGGCAACGGCTCGAGGCGGGCGCCGCACTCCATCCGCGTCTGCGTTCATCCGCATACGTTCTGCTCGCGATGATCGAAGGGCTCGCAGGGCGCGGCGATCGCGCGTACGAGTTGCGCTTGCAGGCCTTGTCCGCCGCAGAGCAAGTCGGCGCACCCGAGCCGCTTTGGTACGCGCAGGATGCACTGGCGTCGAGCCTTGCGGAACAGGGACAACGGTCGTTGGCGATCTTCTTCGGCAAGCTCGCGATCGCGTCGATCGAGAAGGTGCGCGAGTCGATGGGGGCGGACCGCCAGCGCTACGATCGCAGCTTCCTCACGGACAAACTCGTCGTCTATCGCCACGTTGCCGACTGGCTGCTCGATGACGGTCGACCATTCGAGGCGATCGAGACGCTGCGCCTGTTGAAGGTCGAAGAGATGTTCGACTACACCGAGCGCGCGGCAACGACGGCGAAGCAGCCATCGATCGGCTTCTCGGACCGCGAAGCGGCGTTCGCACGCGCGTTCGATCCGAAGCCCGGTCCGCCGGCAGCGCTGTCGATCGCGCCGGCCGAAGTCGCACGGCTCGTCCGCCGACGCGACGACAGGGATATCACGAGCGACGAGACGGCACGACTCGAGCAATGGACCCGACTCGCCGAGCGTCGTCGACAGCAGCGCGTCGACGAGTTGAAGCAGACGTTCGACGCGCAACGCGAACCGCCGGCCGTGGGCTTATCGTCGTCGACGCCGACGGCCGAACGCGCGAACGATCCGCGGACGACTGCGCTCGCCAGCGATCAGGCCGATGCCTATCTGTTCATCGTCGACCGGCGCCTGCAGCTCGTGTTCGTGCGGCGCAATGGCGTCACGCGGCGGACCATCGATGTCGAGCCGACCGTCCTGACACGGCAGATCGCGCGGTTCCTCGCGTCGATGTCCTCTCCCGGTTTCGTCGAGTCCGTCGATCGAAGCGATGCGCTCTACGGCTGGCTCGGCGAACCGCTCGATCGCGAAGCGCAGGCCTTCGGCATCCGGCGAATC
>CAXTDA010000020.1:0-1078 GCA_964242935.1 uncultured Burkholderiaceae bacterium
CGCGCTGGCCGCGCCGCCGGCGCCGCATCGAACGCCGCGGTGCCGCCCGTGCCGGCACGGCGACCCCGTGCGCGTGGACCGCGACCGACCCGTCCGCCGCCGGCATGGGATGCAGAGGAGCGTTCACCTAATCCGGCACGAAGCCCTTGAGGCGCGCCTGGATCAGCCGCGGATGCTCGCCGGCCGCGATCCCCACCAGGGCTTCCTGCGTCAACTCGCGGACCAGGGATTCCTCGGCGACGACGTTCCGAAGCTTGCCCGCGATCGGCAGCAGCACGAGGTTCGCGAAGACGAGTCCGTAGACGGTGGCGACGAAGGCGACCGCGATGCCGGCGCCGAGCCGCGCCGGATCCGCGAGGTTCTCCATCACGTGGATGAGCCCGAGGACCGCGCCGATGATGCCGATCGTCGGCGCATAGCCACCCGCGGATTCCCACACCCGGACCGCAGCGCGTTGCGTCTCGTCGCGTGCCGCGAGTTCGACGTCGAGCGCCTCGCGGAGCTGCTCGGGCGTGAAGCCGTCGACCAGCATCTGCAGCCCGGACCTCGCGAACGGATCGGCGAGCTGCCGCACGCGACCTTCGAGGGACAGCGTGCCGTCGCGCCGCGCGACCTGCGCCCAGTCCACGAGACGGCCGATCGATCGATCGATGTCGCGGCGCGGCGGAAAGAGCGCCCAGCGTGCCATGCGCACCGCGCGCGTGAAGACCGCGCCCGGCGTCTGCACGAGGACCGCGCCGATGGTGCCGGCGACGACGATCAGGAACGCCGTGCCCTGCACGAGCGACCCGGCGCGGCCGCCGTCGATCCACTGCGCGCCGAAGATGCCGGCCACCGCGAGCAGCAGGCCGAGCAGCGTGCTCGTGTCGACCCGGCTCGGCAGATGCTCAGCGTCCATCGGCCGCCGTCATTTCTTCTTCGCCCTCGCGCCCCACTCCTTCAACCCGACGCGCAGACGCGACACGGCCTGCGTGTGCATCTGGCAGACGCGCGACTCCGTGACGCCGAGCACCACCGCGATCTCGCGGAAGTTCAGTTCCTCGTCGTAGTAGAGGCCCATCATCAGCTTCTCGCGATC
>CAXTDA010000020.1:1178-20230 GCA_964242935.1 uncultured Burkholderiaceae bacterium
CGCGGAAGTTCAGTTCCTCGTCGTAGTAGAGGCCCATCATCAGCTTCTCGCGATCCGGCAGCGTGCCGATCTGCTCGACCAGCGCCGTGCGGAAGCGCTTGTCCGCAAGCTGCGCCGACGGCTCGTCGCGTTCGTCGGGCAGGTTGCGTTCGAAGAACGACTCGTCGTCGTCGCCCTGCAGCTCGTCGATGTGCACGAGCTGGCTGCCGCGCGCGTCGCTCAGCAGTTGCTGGTACGACGCGAGCGGCACGTTCATCTCGCGTGCCACTTCCGACTCGGTCGCGGCCCGGCGCTCGCGCTGCTGCACCTTCTGCATCGCCGTGTCGATGTCGCGCTGCGCCTTCCGGGCCGAACGCGGCAGCCAGTCCGACTCGCGCAGCTCGTCGAGCATCGCGCCGCGGACGCGTTGCGCGGCGAACGTCTCGAACTGGATGCCTTGCGCCTCGTCGAAGCGCGACGCCGCGTCGAGCAGACCCATCATGCCGGCCTGTACGAGGTCGTCGATCTGCACGCTCGCCGGCAGCCGCGCGATCATGTGATGCGCGATGCGCTTGACGAGCGGCGTGTATTGCCGCACCAGCGCATCGGACGCGACCAGACCGGTGGCGTTGTAGGTCAGCGGAGCGCTGCGCTCAAGCGACTGCTGCAGCATGGGAAACCTCGTCGTTGAAGATGGACATGGATGGGAAGGCGGCGAACGGCGCCGGCTCGCGGGCCGGGTACCGGTCGGGCGCGAAGCGCTCGCTGTCGAGCGACGCGCGGGAACCCGGGAACGCCGCGACCGGCTTCGGCGGCGGCAGCAGCACGGTGCCGCCATCGGTCACGTCGACGTCGAGGAAGCGGCGCGCGGCGTTGGCCAGGTTGGCGAACGCGATGCCGGTCGCGGCTTCATCGTCGCGGCGTGGCACGACGATCTCGAAGTTCTCGATGTTCTGCTGCCGCGCGAGCGACTTCATCTCGGCATAAGCGCCGCGAAGCGAACTCGCCTGGTCCGACGCGACGATCACGACGCGCCCGTCGCGGCCGAACGCGTCGACCGCGCGGGCGGCTTCGGCCGCCCCGGCATTGACGACGATCAGGTCGACCTGCGTCTCGCCAGCGCCCGCCGCGGTCAGCGCCTGCGCGATGCCGGTCGAGAACGCATCGGTCAGGCGCGCCTCTTCGTCGGCCGAGAACGACCCGAAGCGCGACAGCGCGCGCGCCGCCGGCAACAGCAACAGGTGCGGCGTCAGGACGCGCAGCACGTCGCCGAGCGCCACGTCGCCGGCGAGCACGTGGACGAGCTCGTAGCGGCAGGCGCTTTCGCACGCGATGGCGAGCTGCCCCGGGGTACCGTCGACCAGTACCGTCGCGCGCTGGCCGGCCGCTGCCTCGCGGGCGAAGTGCAGCGCGACCGCGGCCTTTCGCGCATCGCTGCCCGCCACGATCAGCAGCGACGGGCGACGACGCGCGAAGCGGCTGCGGAGTCCGGCGGCCTGGTCAGGCATGGCCGCCCTCGCCGTCCGGGCCCGTGGCATCGAACGTCGGCGTCGACGGCCCGGCCATCGCGGCCGGCGCGTCGTCGAGGCGCATGTCGCAGGCGGCGGTGGCCATGGGCCGCGCCAGCGCCTGCGACACCAGCGCCGCCGCATCGGGTCGCTCGAGGTCCTCCGGCACCTTCTGGCCCGTCGACACGTGATGGATGCGCAGGCGATGGCGGATCACCGCGTCGAGCACCGGACCGAGGCGCGCGGCCTCGTCGGTCTTCGTGATCACGCAGCCGGCGAACTCGCGGTCGCCGAAGGTCGCGACGACGTGGTCGAGCGTCTCGCCGTCGGCGGCCGCGTTCAGGACGACGAGCCGCTTCGCCTGCGCGCCGCGCAGCATCGCGATCTGCTCGGCGACGCGCTCGTCGCGCTGGCTCATGCCGGCCGTATCGATCAGCACCAGCTTCTTGTTCGTCAGATGCGCGATCGCGCTCGTCAGCGAGACCTCGTCGTGGATCGTGTGGACCGCGACGCCGAGGATCTTGCCGTAGATGCGCAGCTGGTCCTGCGCACCGATCCGGAAGCCGTCGGTCGTGATCAGCGCGAGCCGGTCGACGCCGTGCTTCATCGCGAAACGCGCCGCGAGCTTCGCGACGGTGGTGGTCTTGCCGACCCCGGTCGGGCCGACCAGCGCGAAGACGCCGCCTTCGTCGATCGGCGCCTCGGCGTCGGTCGCGACCGGCAGGTTGCGACGCAGGATCGACGCGACCCATGCGTGCGCCGCATCGCGGCCGTATCCGTCGGGTAGCCGCTCCTGGACGCGACGCGCGAGCGACGGCGAGAAGCCGGCGGCGATCAGGTCCTCCATCAGCCTCGCGCGGACCGGCTGCCGTCGCATCGCGTCGGACCACGCCAGCGTCGAGAGCTGCTCGCTCAGCGTCGCGTGCATCGCCCGCATTTCGCGGGTCACGTCGCGGGTCACGTCGCCGACCTCGCGATGCACTTCGCGCGCGACGACGATCGAGAGGTCGGCGGCCGGGATCGGCGTGCTCTCCGGCGCGACGGCGACGGGGATTTCCACCGGCTGCGGCGCCACGTCCGGACCGGGTGCGGCGACGGCGTCCGCTTCCGGGGTCGACGGAACCGCGACCGGACGCGACAGCGCCAGGGCCTCCGGCGCGATCCGCATGACGAAGTCCTCGTCGGCCGGCAGGGCGGCGGCCAACCGGTCGGCGAAGCTGGCGTCGGTCTCGACGGCCTTCGCGGCCGCGGTCCGCAGCGTCGACGTCTGTTCGGTGAAGGTCGGCGTCGCGGCCTCCGCCTGTGTCCGCCGGCTGAATAACGACGCGAGCCGCCTTCGTCCGACGGCGCTCGGCGCCGGTCGGGCCGGCGCGGCGTCGGGCGAACGGAGGCCGAGCTCGGTCGGGGTCGCCGGCGGCAACGGCGCGATCGTAGTCGCCGTCATCCGTCGCGGGAGCGCCTCGACCGCCCCGGGCGCCGCGGCGAGCACCTCGACGCCGCCGTCGACGCTGCGATTCGCGAGGATCAGCGCGTCGCCGCCGAGCGCTTCCTTGACCTGCCGCAGCGCCGCGCGCGAGTTCTCCGCGACGAAACGACGGATGCGCATGTCGCCGTTGTCGGTGCCGGTCTGGTCGTTCATGCCCCTGCTCCCACGATGACGTTGACCTTGACCGAGCGGTGGTCGGGAATCTCGCCGACGGCGATGACCTTGAGCTGCGGAATCGCGCGGCGCAGGAACCGCGCGAGCGGTGCGCGCAGCCGGTCGGCGACCAGCAGCGCCGCCGGCAGCCCCTGCGTCTCCTGCACGCGGACGGCGCGCGTCGTCTCGTCGATCAGCGTCTGCGCCAGGTTCGGCTCGATGCCGGGTACGCCGTCGCCGCCGTTGCCGGACAGGGTCGTGGTCTCGAGCAGCAGGTGCTCGAGGTTCGGGTCGAGGCCGATCACCGCGAGCTGGTGCGCGTTGTCGTAGACCTGCTGGACGATGGCCCGGCCGAGTGCGACGCGGACCGCCGCCGTCAACATCGCGTGGTCCTGCGCCGCGTTGCCGCCGCGGGCGCCGTGATCGGCGAGCGTCTCGGCGATCGTCCGCAGGTCGCGGATCGGCACCTGCTCGGCGAGCAGGTTCTGCAGGACCTTCTGTACGGTGCCGAGCGACAGCAGCTTCGGCGTCAGCTCGTCGACCAGCTTCGGCGACGACTTCGCGAGCACGTCGATCAGGTGCTGCGTCTCCTGCCGACCCAGCAGCTCGGCCGCGTGGCTCTGCACGATGTGATTGAGGTGCGTCGCGACGACGGTGCCCGCGTCGACCACCGTATAGCCGTTCGCGATGGCCTGATCGCGATGCGCCGCCTCGATCCAGATCGCCGGCAACCCGAAGGTCGGGTCCTTCGTGACGGTGCCCGGCAGCGCGGCCGCGACGTGCCCGGGGTCGATCGCCATCAGCATGCCGCTGTAGGCCTCGCCTTCGCCGGCGACGACGCCCTTCATCGTGATGCGATAGCCCGCCGGCCGGAGCTCGAGGTTGTCGCGGATGTGCACGGCCGGCGGCAGGAAACCCAGCTCCTGCACGAACTTCCGGCGCAGCGACTTGATGCGCTTCAACAGCTCGCCGTCCTGGCTCGCGTCGACCAGCGGCACGAGCCGGTAGCCGACCTCCAGGCCGAGGACGTCGACCGTCGAGACGTCGTCCCAGCTCGCTTCGAGCGACGGGGCCGGGGCGGCCGGGACGACGGTCTGGCTGGTCGTCGCCTTCTTCGCCGCCGACTTCCTGCCGTGGTATCCGAGCGCGGCCGCACCGGCCGCGAGGCACAGGAACGAGAAGTGCGGCATGCCGGGGATGACGCCGATCATCGCGAGGACCACCGCGGTCACGAACAGCGCGTTGCTGTTGCGGAACATCTGCGCGACGACCTGGTGGCCGAGGTTCTCGCCGCGGCCGACGCGCGAGACGATCATGCCGGCGGCCATCGAGACGATCAGCGACGGGATCTGCGCGACGAGGCCGTCACCGATCGCGAGCAGCGTGTAGGTCCGGCCCGCCTCGGCGAAGCCGAGGTCGTGCTGCATCACGCCGACGACGATGCCGCCGACGACGTTGATGAACAGGATCATGATCGCCGCGATCGCGTCGCCGCGGACGTACTTCGACGCGCCGTCCATCGAGCCGTAGAAGTCGGCCTCGTCGGCGATCTCCACGCGGCGCCTGCGCGCCACGTCCTCGCCGATCAGGCCCGCGTTGAGGTCCGCGTCGATCGCCATCTGCTTGCCCGGCATCGCGTCGAGCGCGAAGCGCGCCGCGACTTCCGCGATGCGGCCCGCGCCCTTCGTGATTACGACGAAGTTGATGACGACGAGGATCGCGAACACCACGATGCCGACCGCGAAGTTGCCGCCGACCAGGAAGTGGCCGAAGGCCTCGATGACCTTGCCGGCCGCGTCGGGGCCGGTGTGGCCGTCGATCAGCACGACGCGGGTCGACGCGACGTTGAGCGAGAGGCGGAGCAGCGTTGTCAGCAGGAGGGCTGTCGGGAACACCGAGAACTCGAGCGGCTTCTCGATCTGCATCGACGCGAGCAGCACCAGCATCGCGATCGCGATGTTGAACGTGAAGAACAGATCGAGCAGCAGCGGCGGCAGCGGCAGGATCAGCATCGTCACGATCAGCACGACGAGGATCGGCCCCGCGAGATCGGTGGCCAGGCGTGGCGTCAGCCAGGGCAGCGCCCTGGTCCACGCGTTGCGCGGCGCGCCGTCGAGCGTCGCGGTCCTCATGCGCCTTCGGCCTTCGCGTCGCGACCGGCCGGCTTGAAGTCGAGCTCGGCCGGCACCGGCAGTGCGACCGGCGCGCTCGGCCGAGCGCCTCCTTCCGTGCGCTGGCGCTCGACCTGGATCACGTAGGCCATCACGAGCGCGACCGCCTCGTACAGCGCGATCGGGATCTCGCGACCGAGGTCGGCGTGCTTGTGGAGCGCACGGGCGAGCGGCGGCGCCTCCACGATCGGGATGCGGTGCGCGTCGGCGAGCTCGTGCAGGCGGAGCGCCTTCAGCGCCGAACCCTTCGCGACCACCTTCGGCGCCGGCATGGCCGCGTTGTAGGCGATCGCCACGGCGTAGCGCCTCGCGTCGACGACGACCACGTCGGCCCGTGTCACGTCGGCCTCTGTCACGTCGGTCGTCAGGCGGCGCGTCATGGCCAGGCGCCGCAGGCTGCGGATGCGCGACTTCCGCGCCGGATCGCCGTCGCTCTCGCGCGCTTCGTCGCGAAGGTCCTGCTTCGTCATCTTCAGCGACTGGTGGTGGCGCCAGAGCTGCACCGGCGCGTCGAGCGCGGCGATCAACGCGAGGCCGCCGGTCAGCAGCAGGAAGTCCTCGACCATCAGCCGGCCGAGCATCGTCAGGCTCGCGCCGAGCGACATCGCGCCGATGCCCGCGAACGTGTCGCGATCCTTCCACAGGATCCACGCAGCGATCGCGCCGAGGAGGCCGGACTTGACGATCGCCTTGACCAGTTCCGAGAGGCCGTCGGTCGACCAGGTGCGCTTCAGACCCCTGATCGGCGACAGCCGCGACGGGTCGAAGGTGAAGGCCTTCGCCGAGAAGAAGAAGCCGCCGAGCAGCGCCGAGCCGGCGATCGCCGCGCCGGCGACCAGCAGCAGCATCGGCACGACGGCGACCAGCGCGTCGGACGCGAACGACGCCAGGCGATCGCCGAGCGCCTGCGCGTCGAACGCGTCGCGATGCGTGAGGACGAGACCCTGCTTCAACGAGCCGGTGGTGTGCGATACCCACCGCGCACCGAGCATCGCGAAGCCGATGCCGCCCGCGAGCAGCGCGACGAACGTCGTCAGCTCGCGCGAACGGGCGACCTGCCCGTCCTCGCGCGCCTTTTGCAGGCGTCGCGGCGTAGGCGGTTCGGTCTTCTCGAGGTCGCTGCCGTCGGACATGGTCGAGCCTTGGGGGAGAGACGCGATGATGGGCGTCGCCTCCTGTCTTCCATGCCGCGAACAGAGCGGAGATCGGCGCTCAGTTCGGGGACGCCCTGCAGGCCCTCGCGGACAGCGCCGAAGCGGCCGTCGGCCGGCGCCGTTGGCACGGAATCTGCGTGGCCGGGTCGCCCGTGCGTCCTGTCCCCATCCAGGGGCGTCCGTGCCGGGGTCGCCGCCGATCGAAGGGAGCCGTCATGTCCGCATCCAGCAACGAAGTGCCGGTGCTCGTCGTCACCGGCGCCCACCCGCGCCTGTACAACCACGACCTGGCACCGGTTGCGCCCGAGGGACGCACCTGGGGCACGTTCAGCCTGTTCGCGATGTGGATGTCCGACGTCCACTCGGTCGGCGGCTACACGTTCGCGGCGAGCCTGTTCTTCCTCGGTCTGACCGGCTGGCAGGTGCTGGTGTCGATGGTGGTCGGGATCGGCATCGTCTGCGTGCTGATGAACCTGGTCGGGCGACCGTCGCAGAAGTACGGCGTGCCGTTCCCCGTCTTCGCGCGGATGGCGTTCGGCGTGATGGGCGCCAACCTCGCGGCGATGGTCCGCGGCATCGTCGGCATCGTCTGGTACGGCGTCCAGACCTACTTCGCGTCGAAGGCGGTGCAGGTGCTCGTCGTGACGCTGATGCCGTCGGCCGTCGACCTCACGCACAACGATGTCTTCGGCTTGTCGACGCTGGGCTGGGCGAGCTTCCTGTTCATGTGGTCCTTCCAGCTCGTCATCTTCCTGGCCGGGATGGAGACGATCCGCCGGTTCATCGACTTCTGCGGGCCGATCGTCTATCTCGTGATGTTCGTCCTGGCCGGCTGGATGATCTGGAAGACCGGCCTGTCGAGCTTCTCGATGCAACTGTCGGACAAGCAGTCGACCGGTCTGGAGACGATCGGCCTGATGGCCGGCGCGGCGATGCTGATCGTCGCGTACTTCGCCGCGCTGCTGCTCAACTTCGGCGACTTCTCGCGCTTCGCGAAGAGCGAGGCGGCGATGAAGCGCGGCAACTTCTGGGGACTGCCGGTCAACTTCATCGTGTTCGCCCTCATCACGGTGATCGTCACCGGCGGCTCGATGCAGGTCTTCGGCGAGGCGATCATGGATCCGGTGCTGATCGTCGAGCGGATCAACAACCCGGTCGCCACGATCGTCGGCTCGATCACCTTCATCGTCGCGACGATGGGCATCAACATCGTCGCGAACTTCGTCTCGCCGGCCTACGACATCGCGAACCTGGCGCCGCAGAAGATCGACTTCCGGATGGGCGGGCTGATCACGTCGATCCTGTCGGTCCTGGTGTGCCCGTGGCTGTTCGTCTCGAGCCCGCACGCGATCACGGTATTCGTCAGCATCTTCGGCGCGGTGCTCGGCCCGATGTTCGGGATCATGGTGGCCGACTATTACCGGGTGAAGCGCCAGACCATCGTGCTCGACGATCTGTACACGCTGTCGCCGTCCGGTTCGCTGTACTTCGACGGCGGATGGAACCGGAAGGCGCTCGTCGCGCTGGGTCTTTCGGGCGCGCTGTCGATCGGGCTCGCACTGGCGGGCGCGTTTGGGCTGATGCCGAACGTCGGCGACTGGGGATGGCTGATCGGCGCGTCGGGCGGCGCGCTGCTCTATCGCGCGCTCAGCCGACCGGTCGTCGCGGCGATGCCGGTCGAGGCGAGGGCCTGAAGACCGGCTCGGCTACCGTGGCATCGGCGCGGAACTGCCGGTCACCGCGGTCGGGTCGGCGGCCCTCGCCGGCGCCGCTTCGCTGGTCTGCACGTCCACGCCGTCGCGGCCGATCTTTCGCATCGTCTCCTGGTTCATCACGACGATCGTGACGCGCCGGTTCGCCGCGTCGAGCGGGCTCTCGGGCTTCGCCGGCACCGCGGAGCCGAGGCCGACCACGCGGATGACGCGGTTGTCCGCGAGCCCGCCCGCGACCAGTTCGCGACGCGTCGCGTTGGCGCGGTCCGCCGACAGCTCCCAGTTGCTGTAGCTCTTGTCGCCGAACGCGTAGGCCGACGCGTCGGTATGACCCGACAGGCCGATCCGCTGATCGACGCCGTTCAGCGTCGTCGCGAGCTCGCGGAGGATGTCCTTCGCGTACGGCTTCAGCTGCGAGCTGCCGCTGTCGAACATCGGACGGTTCTTGTCGTCGACGATCTGGATCCGCAGGCCTTCGCTGGTCACGTCGAGCAACAGCTGGCTGCGATACGGCGCGAGCTTCGCGTTGTCGGCGATCAGCGTCTCGACCGATCGCTTGAGGCCGTTCAGCAGGTCCTTCTCGCGACGCGCCCGTTCGGCCTCGGCGGCCTTCATGTCGACCGCGCTCGTCCCGCCGGCCCGCTCGACCTGCGCGCTCGACCGCGCCGGATCGTCGACGCCGCGCGAGCGGTCGCCGCTCCCCGAGCTGCCCGACAGCGCGACCTTGAGCGGCGTCCGGAAGTATTCGGAGATGCCCTTCAGGTCGCCTTTCGCGGTCGAGCCGAGCAGCCACATCAGCAGGAAGAACGCCATCATCGCCGTGGCGAAGTCGGCATAAGCGATCTTCCACGCGCCGCCGTGATGGGCGACCACGACCTTCCGGATCCGCTTGACCCGGATAATCTGCTTTCCGCCTCCCCGATCGGCGCCGTCCGGCATCGCCTGGTCCTCGATGCCCGACCGTCAGGCCTTCGCCCTGGCGGCGGCCCTGACGTGGTCCTCGAGCTCCTGGAACGACGGACGCTCGGCCGAGAACAACACCTTCCGGCCGAACTCGACGGCGGTCGCCGGCGGGTAACCGTTCAGCGAGGCGAGCAGCGTGACCTTGACCGTCTGCAGGCTCTTCGTCGACTCGGCCGCGGCCTTGGCGAGCATGCTCGCGAGCGGCGACGCGAAGCCGTAGGCGAGCAGGATCCCGAGAAACGTGCCGACCAGCGCATGCGCGACCATCATGCCGAGCTCCGACGGCGGCGCGCTGACCGACTCCATCGTGTGGACCACGCCCATCACCGCGGCGACGATGCCGAACGCCGGCAGGGCGTCGGCGATCTTGGTGACGCAATGCGACGGGACCTCGGCCTCGTCGTGATGCGTTTCGATCTCGTTGTCCATCAGGTTCTCGATCTCGAACGCGTTCAGGTTGCCGCTCACCATGATGCGCAGGTAGTCGGTGATGAACTCGATCAGGTGACGATCCGCGAGGACCTTCGGGTACCTGCCGAACAGCGCGCTGTCGTTCGGCGCTTCGATGTCGCGTTCGACCGACATCAGTCCTTCCTTCCGCGTCTTCGACAGCAGCTCGTACAGCAGCGCCATCAACGCCATGTAGACGGCCTTGTTGTACTTCGACCCCTTCAGGGTGCCGGGCAGTGCCGCGCAGGTCGCCTTGATGTCCTTCAACGGGTTACCGGCGATGAACACGCCGACCGCCGCACCGCCGATCATCAGCAGCTCGAGCGGCTGGAACAGCGCACCGAGGTGCCCGCCGGCCAGGGCGAAGCCGCCGAAGACGGAGCCGACGAGGATCAACGTGCCGATGAGGGCGAACATGGCGGGGCTTTTGAAGGTCGCTGTGCAGGCACGTCGCGCATGCAACCCGGGTGCACGACCGCTTGAGGCCCACACGATGTCGGCGCGCGCCGGGAATTCTTGAACGGTGCACTCGACCGAGGATCCCTTCCCCGGCGGTGCGTCACCGGCTCGAAGACGACGATCGCTGAAAAAAAGCGGCGCCCGAAGGCGCCGTCAAGGGCACGCGCTGGTCGTGCCGCAGGAGATCAGTGATTCCCCGCCTTCGCGGCGCGCGTCTTGCCGGCTCGCGACGGCACGTTGCAGAGGCCGCAGACGAAACCGTCGTTGAGGTCGTCGCGATGCGTGACGAACTGGCCGCCGCACTCGGCGCACGGCGTCGTGCCGAGAAGCCCGCTGTCGACGTAGCGGACCAGGATCCAGGCGCGCGTGATCGACAGCTTCTCTTCGAGGTGGAACGCCTTCGTCTGCTCGAGATAGAGGCGATACGCACGGACCAGGGCCTCGGCGCGCTCGAGCTTGCAGTGACCGGTCAGGTGCCGATAGCTGCCGAGGAACAGCGACGAATGGATGTTCGGCTGCCAGGTGAGGAACCAGTCGGTCGAGAACGGCAGCATGCCTTTCGGCGGCGACTCGCGGTTGATCTCCTTGTAGATCCGCAGCAGACGTTCGCGCGAGATCGTGGTCTCGGATTCCAGCACCTGCAGGCGGGCACCCATCCGCGCCAGTTCGCTCGCGAGCCGGATCTGCTGCGCTTCCGCGATGACGCTCTTGTTGCGGGCGCTCATTACAGCGTCTCGAGATCGCGCGAACCGAGCAGGATCGCCGCATGGACCGCGCCCATCCCGACCTCGCGATCGTTCGAGTGGCTCGTGATTAGGTCCCACAAGATGCGGTCTTCGAAGCGGAAGCGGCACATCAGCATGTTCGACGACGCGATCTTCAGCAGCTGTCCCGACGACAGCGCCGCGATCATGTCGGCGAGTTCGACATCGATGCCGAGGCGGAAGCTCGCTTCGGCCTTGTCCTCCACGATCATCTGCCGCGCCAGCATCAGATAGGAAAGATTGGCTTCGCGGACTTCGGATAGCAGGGCTTCGAATTTCATTCGGACGCTCCGGTCGATCGGTGGCTTCGCAATGACTGCAGTGTGCCGCCCGGCGCGGCGGGACGACAGTGGCGGTCGGCGCTCCGAAGCGCTGGCGCGCGACAGGTCGCCGTGTCGGAAGATTTCCGACGCGAGCACAGAAAGGCGTGCAGGATCAACGTCGACCGATCTGCGAGATGCGGAGTTGAACGGGATTTCGGCTGCTGTCGCGACGATGCCGGTTCAGGAAAGTCGTCACGCTGCCGAAACGCCCGGCCGCCTGTTGCATGCCGGCGACGCCGCACGGCCGCGACGCCTTCGTGCGCTCGGCTACCATTCAACGGCAGCACTCGTTCGGACCCGCCGCCGGCGCAGAGCCGGCCCACCAGCATCGATGCCACGTTCGCTGTTTCGCAAGGAAGCCATCGACGCGCAGCGCGAGAAATTTCTCGGTGAGGCGAGCGTCGCGCAACCGGTGCGGATGTGGGTCTACACGGCGACCGCGTGCGCGATCGCGGTGCTCGCGATCGGGGTCGCGGTCTGGGGTCAGTACACGCGCCGCGAACGCGTGCAGGGCTACCTGTCGAGCGCCGTCGGCGCCGCCGAAGTGCGCATGCCCGATGCCGGGACGATCACCGAGCTGATGGTCAAGGAAGGCGACGTCGTCGCACGCGGCGACCCGATGTTCCGCATGACGTTCGACCGCTCGGGCGTCGACGCGGAGGGCGGCGACCGGCGGGTCGCCGACGAGTTGACGAAGCAGATCGCCCTGTTGAAACGCGATCGCGAGCAGGCGGTCCAGCTCGGGCAGCAGCAGGTCGACCAGCTGAAGAAGCGCATCGCGAGCCTCGAGACCGAGATCCGCGAGATCGACGTCGAGGTCGCATTGCAGTCCGAGCGGCTCGCACAGGCGCGTCGCCTGCTCGACAAGTGGGTCGAGCTGAAGGCGCGCGACTACGCGTCGGAGTTCTACATCCTCCAGTACGAGAACCAGGTGAAGGACCAGGAGATCAAGGTCCAGCAGCTGCAGCGTCAACGCGCGTCCGGCGTCAAGGATCTCGGCGCGGCTCGGGCCGACCTGCCGTCGGTGCAGCTGCGAGCCGACAATCAGGTCGCGCAGATCGATCGCAACATCAGCCAGACCAGCCAGGCGATCGGCGAGCGGCAGGTGGCGATCGAGCGAGGCGTCAAGCGCGACATGGTCGTCGTGGCGCCGATCGACGGGACGGTCACCAACATCGGGCCCGCCGCGGGACAGACGGTCGCGTCCGAGACGCGCTTCGCGACCGTGCTGCCGGCGGGCAGCGCGCTGCATGCCGAACTGCTCGTGCCGACGCGTGCGATCGGCTTCGTGCGGACCGGCCAGCCGGTCACGATGCGCTACGAGGCGTTTCCCTACGAACGCTTCGGGCAGTACGGCGGCAAGGTCGAGAACGTCGGCAAGGACGTGTGGTCGCGCGGCGCATCGGTCGGGCCGCTCGCGGTCGGCGAGCCGGTCTATCGCATCGTGGTCGACCTCGATCGCCAGGACGTCCCGGTCGGCGACCAGCGGTTTCCACTCCGCGCCGGCATGGTCGTCAGCGCCGACCTGCTGATGGAACGACGCTCGCTGCTCGAGTGGTTGTTCCAGCCGGTGCTGCAACTGCGGCAACGGATCGGCGGCGCGCCGGGCGCCGCCTCGTGATGTTCGGTCGTCGCGTCCCCGTCATCCTCCAGTCCGAAGCGCCCGAGTGCGGCATCGCGTGCGTCGCGATGATCGCGACCTTCCACGGCTTCATGACCGACCTGGTCGCGATGCGCCAGCGCATGTCGGTGTCGATGAAGGGCACGACGCTGAAGACGATCGCGCAGATCGCCGAGACGATGAAGATGTCGGCACGCGGCGTGCAGGTGCCGCTCGAGGCGCTCGACCGCGTGAAGCTGCCGGCCATCCTGCATTGGGACATGAACCACTTCGTCGTGCTGACGAAGGTCTCGGGGTCGGGAAAGAAGCGGCGGATCACGATCCACGACCCCGCGCGCGGCAAGCGCGTGATGGGGCAGGACGAGACCTCGCGACACTTCACCGGCGTCGCGATGGAGATGCTGCCGACGCCGGGCTTCCGCACGGTCGAGGAACGCGAGCGCATCAGCTCGTGGCAGCTGCTGTCCGCGGCATCGGGCTACAAGTCGACGATCGCGCAGATCTTCCTGCTGTCGCTCGCGCTCGAGGTCTTCGCGATCGGCACGCCGTTCTTCCTGCAGCTCGTGATCGATCGGGTGCTGGTCGGTCGCGACGTGGACTTCCTCACCGTGCTCGCCGTCGCGTTTGCGGTGCTGGTGGTCGTGCAAGCCGCGGTGACCGCGTTGCGCGCTTGGGTCGGCGTCTACCTGTCGACGCAGATCAACGTGCGGATGCTGGCAGACCTGTTCTCGCAGCTGATCCGCCTGCCGCTGTCGTGGTTCGAGAAGCGCAACATCGGCGACATCATCTCGCGCTTTCGCAGCATCGACGCGATCCAGCGGACGCTGACGACGACGTTCGTCGAGGCGATCGTCGACGGCCTGATGGTCGCGCTGACGCTCGCCGTGATGTTCTTCTACAGCGTGCCGCTGACCGCGATCGTGGTCGCCGCCGCGCTGCTCTACGGGCTGGCGCGCTGGCTGGTCTACTACCCGCAGCGCCGTGCGACCGACGAGCAGCTCGCGCACGAGTCGAAGTCCGGCTCGCACTTCATCGAGACGCTGCGCGGGATGATGGCGATCAAGCTCAACATGCGCGAGCAGGAGCGTCGCGCGGGCTATCAGAACCTCGTCGTCGACCACATCAATGCGGGCGTGCGGGTCCAGCAGATCGCGATCGTCCACCGCGCCGCGAACGGCACGATCTTCGGGCTCGAGAACGTCGCGGTGATCTGGCTCGGCGCGATGAGCGTGATGCGCGGCGAGCTGACGGTCGGCATGCTGTTCGCGTTCCTGACGTTCAAGCTGCTGTTCCTGACCCGAATCAACCTGCTGATCGACAAGGTGATCGAGTTCCGCATGCTCGACCTGCATGCCGAACGCATCGCCGACATCGCGTTGACCGAACCCGAGCCGGTCGGCGCGCAGCGCGCGACCAGCCGCGAGCTGCCGCTCGCGGTGCGCGCCGAGAACATCGGCTACCAGTACGGCAGCGAGGGATTCGTGTTTCGCGGCGTGAGCCTCGAGGTCGACGTCGGCGAGACCATCGCGCTCGTCGGCCCGTCCGGCTGCGGCAAGACCACGCTGATCAAGGTGCTGACCGGACTGTTGCCGCCGAGCGAAGGCACGCTGTACGTCGCCGGTCACGACCTGAAGGAGCTCGACCTCGGCAGCTACCGCAGCCGCATCGGGGTCGTGATGCAGGACGACCAGCTCTTCATCGGGACGGTCGAAGACAACATCAGCTTCTTCGACCCGACGCACGATCCGGCGCGAGCCCATGAATGCGCGCGCATCGCCGGCCTCGACGTCGACATCATGGGCATGCCGATGCAATACAACACGATCGTCGGCAGCCTCGGCGTCGCGCTGTCGGGCGGCCAGAAGCAGCGCCTGCTGCTCGCGCGCGCGCTGTATCGGCAGCCCGAGATCCTGTTCCTCGACGAGGCGTTCGACCAGCTCGACCTCGATCGCGAATACGAGATCACCGATCGGCTGGTCGAGCTCGGGCTCGGCGTGGTGATCGTCAGCCATCGGCCGGATACGGTACGGCGGGTGGATCGGGTGATCGACATCGGGCACGCGAAGCCGGCACCGTAGTCGGCGCGCGCGGCCCGATGCCGCGGTCTTCAGCCGAGCCCGCGCGACAGGTCGGCTTGCACGTCGGCGACGTTCTCGAGTCCCACGGCCACCCGCAACAGGCCCTCCCCGATCCCGGCCGTGACTCGCGCCTCGGCCGAGACCCGCCCATGCGTCGTCGTCGCCGGATGCGTGATCGTGCTGCGGGTGTCGCCGAGGTTCGCGGTGATCGAGATCAGCTTGCAGCCGTCGACGATGCGCCACGCCGCTTCGCGGTCCTCGACCTCGAAGCTGACCACCGCGCCGCCGGCGCTCTGCTGCTTTCGCACCAGCGCCGACTGCGGGTGGCCGTCGAGGCCGGGATACAGCACCCGCTTCACGCGGGGATGGCGCTCCAGCCACTGCGCCAGCGCCAGCGCGTTCGCCGACTGCTTCTCCATCCGCAACGACAGCGTCTCGAGTCCCTTCAACAGCACCCACGCGTTGAACGGCGACAGCGACGGGCCCGCCGTACGCAGCACCGGCGCGAGCTTGTCGCGGATCACGTCGGTCCTGCCGAGCACCGCGCCGCCCATCACGCGGCCCTGCCCGTCGAGGAACTTCGTCGCCGAATGGATCACGAGGTCAGCGCCGTGCTCGATCGGCCGCTGGAGCGCCGGCGTGCAGAAGCAGTTGTCGACGACGAGCAGCGCGCCGCGCGCCGCGGCGACTTCCTTCAGCGCCGCGATGTCGGCGATCTCCGCGGTCGGGTTCGACGGCGTCTCGACGTACAGCAGCTTCGTGTTGTCGCGCATCGCTGCGGCCCATGCGGCCGGATCGGTCGGATCGGCATACGTCGTCTCGATGCCGAAACGCGACAGGATCGTGTTGAAGAGCTGCACGGTCGCGCCGAAGATGCTGCGCGACGCGACCAGGTGGTCGCCGGCGTTCAGCAGGCCGATGCAGCAGGTGAAGATCGCGCTCATCCCCGACGACGTCGCGATGCAGGCCTCGGCACCCTCGAGCGCGGCGAGCCGGTCCTGGAACATCGCGACCGTCGGATTCGAGAAGCGCGAGTAGACGAAGTGATCGCCGCTGTTCGCGAAGCGATCGGCGGCCTCGGCCGCATTGTCGAACACGAAGCTCGACGTCAGGAACAACGCCTCGGCGTGTTCGCCGAATCCGGTGCGGCGCGTGCCGGCGCGCACGGCGCGCGTCTCGAAATCCCATTCCTCGTTCATGCTGTCCTCGACACCGAAAAAACAAACCCGCTTCGGACGGCTGAAGCGGGCGGCGTCACGCGAACAGGACTCGCGACGAGGACTCACTTTAGCGGCACTTGTTTCGAGTCGGCTGTCCGGCATCGGCAGCCCTCGTGCGCCCGCAAGCGGTTCAACTCGGCGCGGGGCGGATTGTGATCGGCAAGGCCGGCCTCGTCAATCGACGCGCAGCCTGGTCGACCGGCGGCACGGTCAGTCGTGGCGGCGCACCGGGAAATGGGTCGCGAGGAACTGCATCGACGCATGCGAGAACGCCGTGCCGCCGTCGCCGCGCCGCAAGCGTTCCTCGAGCTCGTCGAGGAACACGCCGTCCTCGTTGATGAACAGCGTCTCCAGCAGGTTGTCGAGGCAGAAGAGGTAGGGATCCGCCTCCGCGGCGATGCGGTCGAGCAGCGCTTTCAACACCGGACCGGCGACCACGACCGGCTTCGCCCGCGCGCATTCGCGCAAGGCCGCCACGTACGGCGCCGCACTGGTCGAGTCGGGCGACGCGAGCCGCTCCATCGCCGCGACGAGCGCGGGCGGGATGCGCTCGTCCCGCTCGGCGTCCTGGCGGTAGGCGATCTCGCCGAGCGCGTAGGCGCACGTCGCCGCGATCGCGCCGTCGGGTTGCCGCTCCAGTTCGTCGAGGATCAGCGGGATCGATTCGGGCGCGCCATCGATCAGTCCGTCCGCCGCGCCGCGCCGCAGACCCGCGACGTCGGAGTCCGCCTGCAGGACGTCCCAGACCTGCCGGAGTCGCTCGCCGGAGCCCGAGCGGGCCGATTCATAGGCGGCTTCCTCCCGTTCCTCCTGCGAGCCGGCTTTCAGCTTCGTTAGCCGGAGCTCGTCGCCGTCGCCGTTCATCGCGGGTCAGCCGAGCGGGATGACGTGGGCACCCTGACCCGTGGCGGAGACGTCGACCCGGTACTTCTTCGTCGCGGCCTTCGACTGGACGTCGACGCCGATCGACGAGCCCGCCGAGTGGTGATACTTGCCGGCGCGCTCCTTGCCGTTCTCGAGCGCATCCTTCACGAGCGCCTTGTAGGCGGAGTCGGAGGAGCCGTTGTCCGCGAGCTGGCTGCCGTACGACGTATCGCGCCGGTCGCACGCCTGCGAGAAGCGCTTCAGTTCGCCCTGATAACGGTTGGGATCCCGGTCGTTCGCGGCCTTCTCGAGCGCCGGCACGGGGCAATCGCCGACCTTCGTGTGCTTGTGCCGCGGATCGCCGTATTCGACGTCCTTGCCCTTCAAGGGCCCCTTGTCGATCCGCACCTTGCCGGCCGGGGTGTTCTTCCTGCTGACCCCGCACTGCGCGGCGGCCGGGGCGACGCCCTGGTCCTCGGGCGTACTCGGCGCCTTCGGCGCTTCGGGCGCCGGTCGGCTTTCCCAGCGCACGTCGAAGGCGGCGCCCGAGCGGCCGCTGTTCGAATCGGACCCGAACACGGTCGGACTCAGCCCGAAGAACGCCGACTCGATGTCCGCTTCGGCGGACGCATGGCCGCCGACCATGATCTCGACCTCGGCGACCGAGCTCGGCGACTCGTGCGTCGCGTTCACCGGGTCGCTGTACGGCGCGAAAGCCCCTTCGTCCACCTGCTTCAACGGGATCTTGATGTGGATCGAGCCTTCGCCGACCGGGATGTCGACGTCGATCGTGCCGAGGTCGCCGACCGTCGCCGCGGAGATTCCCCCGGCCTTCACCGGGTCGAAGAGCGCCCGTCGCGGCGGCGTCGGATTGCTCGCGGTCCGCTCGACGACCTGACCCCAGACCACCCCGGCCGAGCGCCCGAACCGCAGCGCCTCCGCCTTCGCGTTGCCGCTGACGGAGCCGTGCGTGATGACCTGCAGGAAGTCGTTGTCCTTGCCGTCGTTCTTGAAGACATAGCGCGTCATGCTCGAATTCGCGATCTGCGCTTCGCCGCCGATCTTCTGGCGGATGATTCCCTGCTCCTGCTCGGCGCTCGCGCTCGAGAACACGCCGCTCGCGACCGCGAACCCGCTGGTCGACCCGTTCTTACGGGTCATGTCGATATCGTTGTTCACCATGACCTTCGTGCTGTCGAGCCGCCACTTCCGTTGCAGGCGCGACGCGGACACGCGATGCGCGACCGGAACGCGCTGCGGCAGCGTCCCCGACAGTCGCGGCGAGCCGACGTCCCGCTCGCGGCGAGCCGGTGCGCCGGGGTCCCGATGTTCGCTCGACCGCTCGAGCCCGATGCGGAGCCCCGCACCCGGACCTTCGGCCGCAGACCGCCGCACGCACGACAACGGAGCGTCCTCCGGTTCCTGCTCCGCTTCCGGTCCGGCGGCCCGCATCAATTCGCCGGCGAGGTCGTCGACTTCCTGCTCGTCCGGGTCGGCCGCCCTGGTGGCCTCCGACTTCGCCAACACCCGGAGGAGGTCCTGCACGGCGCTGTTCCCGATCGTCCGCTGGAGCTGCAGGATGCGGTCGGCGCGCGAGGTGGAGGGCCGGTCGCGGCGGACGGCGGGAGGCGGCGTCCGTCGCGGCGACGACATGCGACTCGCGACGACAAGGGAATCCCATGCGTTCATTTCGTCTCCTGCCGTCGGGAAAAACGATGCGCCGCGCAGGCGCCGACGTGCTCGAACGTTGCAGGATAGCGACGCCCCCGGCGCGTTGCAATCGTTGACGGCCCGGGGGGCAAACCGCCGCAACGACCTTCTGCAAACGCGACCGGGCGCGTCGTCGAGTCCGCTTTGGGCCGAGCGCGACGCTGCAGTGCGGCATCGTCTGACAGGCCCCGCGTCGCACCGCCGCTATAAGACACCGATGAGTCTTCATACCCGCATGCACTTCACCGACCTCTGGCCGCTCGTCAAGAAGTCGGTCGTCTCGTGGTCCGACGACTACGCGCCGAGCATGGGCGCGGCGCTCGCGTACTACACGGTGTTCTCGATCGCGCCGCTGCTCTTGATCGTCATCTCGATCGCCGGGCTGATCTACGGCGAGGAGGCGGCGCGCGGCGCGATCTTCGCGCAGATCAGCGGGC
>CAXTDA010000021.1:0-499 GCA_964242935.1 uncultured Burkholderiaceae bacterium
CGCTCGAGCTGAGCAGGCCGGCGCGGTCCGTGTCCGCCGCCGGCACCCGCGTTTTTCACCCCGTTTTTCACCCGATTCCCGACCCGACCGCCTCGATGGATACCCGCCGCACCATTCTCTGGATCGTCTTTTCCGTCTCGCTGTTCATGCTGTACGAGAACTGGCAGCGCGCGAACGGCAAGGCGACGATGTTCGGCCCGGCGCCGGCCAGCACCACCGCGCCGATCGCCTCGGGCAGCGCACCGCAAGGGACCAGCAACGACGTGCCGATCGCCAGCACGACCGCGGGGTCGGTGCCCGCCGGCGGGTCGGCGCCGCCGTCCGCGAACAACCCGGCCGCGACGGTGCCTTCGACCAACGTCCCGAGCGCGACCGCGCCGGCCAAGGGCGAACGGATCGCGATCCGCACCGATCGCTACGCGGTGGACCTGAACACGGTCGGCGCCGCGCTCGATCGCGTCGAGCTGCTGGCCTACCGCGCCCGCGCCGCCCCCCAGCA
>CAXTDA010000021.1:509-20091 GCA_964242935.1 uncultured Burkholderiaceae bacterium
GCGTGCTGCTGAACCAGGGGCCCGGCTACAACAACGTCGCGCAGACCGGGCTCGTCGCGCCGACCGCCGGCGGCGCGGCGCTGCCGACGCACCGCACGCCGTTCGTCGCGCTGCCCGGACCGCGGACGATGGAACCCGGCCAGGACACGCTCGAGGTCGCGTTCGAGGCCGAGGGCGGCGGCGTGAAGCTCGTCAAGACCTACACGTTCAAGCGCGGCAGCTACGAGATCGGCGTCCGCCACACGGTGACCAACGTCGGCGACCAGCCCGTGGCGCCGCAGCTCTACCTGCAACTGGTCCGCGACGACGTCGCGCCGGCCGGCGGCTCGCACTTCTACAGCACGTACTACGGGCCGGCGGTGTACAGCGAGGCCGAGAAGTTCCAGAAGGTCAGCTTCAGCGACATCGAGAAGGGCAAGGGGCCGGACAAGCATGTCGCGCATGCCGACGAGGGCTGGGTCGCGATGCTGCAGCACTACTTCGTGTCCGCGTGGCTGCCATCCGACGGCGCGCGCGACTACTACACCGACAAGCTCGACCAGAACCTGTTTCGCGTCGGCCTTCGCGAGCCGCTCGGCACGGTCGCGCCGGGCGCGACGCTGACCAACGAGGCGCGCCTCTACGTCGGCCCGACCGACGAACGCGTCCTCGAGAACGTCGCCCCGGGCCTCGACCTGGTCCGCGACTACGGGTGGACGACGATCCTCGCGAAGCCGATGTTCTGGGTGCTCGAGAAGATCCACGCGGTGCTCGGCAACTGGGGCTGGTCGATCATCGTGCTCACGATCGGCATCAAGCTCGTCTTCTTCCCGCTGTCGGCCGCCAGCTACAAGTCGATGGCCCGGATGAAGAACCTGGCGCCGCGGATGAAGGACCTGCAGGAGCGCCACAAGGACGATCGCGCGAAGCTGAACCAGGCGACGATGGAGCTGTACAAGACCGAGAAGATCAACCCGATGGGCGGGTGTCTCCCGATCGTGGTCCAGATCCCGTTCTTCATCGCGCTCTATTCGACGTTGCTCGCGTCGGTCGAGATGCGCGGCGCGCCGTGGCTCGGCTGGATCCACGACCTCGCGGCGCCCGATCCGTTCTACATCCTGCCGGTGATCATGATGGCGTCGATGTTCATCCAATATAAGTTGAACCCGGCGCCGCCCGACCCGATGCAGGCGAAGATGATGCTGATCATGCCGCTCGTGTTCGGCATCACGTTCTTCTTCTTCCCGGCCGGGCTGGTGCTGTACTGGGTCGTCAACAACCTGCTGTCGATCGCGCAGCAGTGGCAGATCACCCGGATGCTGGGCGAAAAGAAGCCGAAGCAGCTGAAGGCGGCGTGATCCGCGAGGCGGCGGGCCGCCGATGATCGGTCGCGACGATCCGATCGTCGCGATCGCGACGCCGGCCGGCCGCGGCGGCATCGGCATCGTGCGGGTCTCGTTCGGCCGCTGGTCGCGGCAGCCGACCGTGTCGGCGTTCGTCGCGACGCTGTGCGGCCGCGCCGACGACTTCCGGCTCGTCCCGCGTCACGCGACGATGGTCGGCGTGCAGGCGGCCGACGGCGCCGTGATCGACCGCGGCATCGCGCTGCTGTTCGCGGCGCCGCATTCGTACACGGCGGAGGACGTGCTCGAGCTGCAGCTCCACGGCGGCCCGGTCGTGCTGCAGATGGTCGTCGCGCGCTGTCTCGCGGTCGCGACGTCCATCGCGGATGACACTGACAAGCCGGCGATGCGGATCGCCGAGCCCGGCGAGTTCACCGAGCGCGCGTTCCTCAACGACCGGCTCGACCTCGCGCAGGCCGAGGCCGTGGCCGACCTGATCGAGGCGAGCAGCGAGGCGGCGGTGCTCGGCGCGCAGGCGTCGCTGTCCGGCGCGTTCTCGACCGCGGTGCGGGCGCTGGTCGACCGGCTGGTCGCGCTCCGGGCGCTGGTCGAGGCGACCCTCGATTTTCCGGAAGAAGAGATCGACTTCCTCGAACAGTCCGATGCCCGCGGTCGGCTCGACGGCGCGCGCGACGCGCTCGCGACCCTGCTCGACCAGGCGCGCCGCGGCGCGCTGCTCCGCGAAGGGATGACGGTCGTGCTGGTCGGGCGGCCGAACGTCGGCAAGTCGAGTCTGCTGAACGCGCTCGCCGAGGCCGAGGTCGCGATCGTGACGCCGATCGCCGGCACGACGCGCGACAGGGTCGAGCAGGCGATCCGCCTCGAAGGAATCGCGCTCCACGTCGTCGACACGGCCGGCATCCGCGAGCTCGACGACGAGCGCGACGCGGACCGCGACACCGTCGAGCGGATCGGCATCGCGCGGACCTGGGAGGCGGTCGAGCGCGCGCACGTCGTGCTGCATCTGGTCGACGCGGGCACCATCGGCGACGCCGACCGGCCCGAGGACGAGGCGATCGCGCGCCGCCTGCCGGCCCACGCCGCGCGCCGCGGGGTCGTCAACAAGATCGACCTGATCGGCGAGCCGCCGCGCGTCGAGCCGGCGCTCGACCGGACCGCCTTCGACGGCGCGGCACGCGTCTACCTGTCGGCGAAGACCGGCGCCGGCGTCGACCTGCTCCGCCACGAATTGCTCGCGATCGCCGGCTGGCAGCCGAGCGCGGAGAGCGGCTTCCTCGCGCGCGAGCGGCACCTCGAAGCGCTGCGCGCCGCGGACGCGCACCTCGACGCGGTCGCCGCGCACGCGGACCAGGGCGACCGGCAACTCGATCTCTTCGCCGAGGAGCTGAGGCTCGCGCAGCGGGAGCTCGATCGCATCACCGGCGCGTTCACGGCCGACGACCTGCTCGGGGAGATCTTCGGGAAGTTCTGCATCGGGAAATAGAGCGCGCTTTTCTATTTCGACCGTCCTCTCATCGCGTTGTGTCGCTGGAAGTAGGCCCGCCCGCATCGCCGGAGGCGCGTCAGCCTGGAGTACCAACAGCGCCAGGTACGGCGACCATCGGTGAGCGGGCGAGCCCGGTCAACCGGAGAGAACTCTCGCGCGACGTCAACGACAATCGGCACGGCGACGAGATGTTCAGGCATGGCGATACCGTCCACGCAGGACATCCGACAACGCCCTCGACCGCTTTCCTTCGCAGAAGCAAGGCCGCACCTCAGGAGACGAGCGCGCTGCGCGGCGCGTCGACCGACCGACGGTCTATCGCGATGCCCGCGACCCTGGATGCGCCGGTGCAGGTGACTCACCCGACCGGCAACAAGATCATGACCTGAACCCGATCAGCGACCCGACGTGCAAGTTCGGCCAGGTGGTGGGCGCTTCCGCGCCCGATCGTAGTCAACGACGACACCGGCCTGACGAACCCGAAGTCATTAATGAAGCCTCCGTCTGGCTCTTCGTGTGATCCCTATTGCACGCAAAGCGCCGGACCGCCGACCCTTTCAACTGCAAGGCGTAACCCAACACGCTATGGGAAGTGATGCGAAATAGTCGCTACGACGTCTTTAACCGTGCTCCAGTCTTCCGCGCTTGTCGGGTATAGCATGATGTAAACGACCGTCTTGCTCATGAACATCTGCTTGTAAGGATCGATCTTGTTCAACTGCATCGACACCGCCCCCTTTCGAGTGGCGTCGAGCGCGCGACGTCCAATTGCAAAGCCTGCCGCCTGGCAGATCTCGATGGCGTCCGGGTAGGATGACCCGAGCGGAATCTCGGATAAGACGATATCGACTATGTCGTTCCCGCCTCTGCCGTTCTCGATCATCAGCCTACCGGAACTTTTTTGGGACTCATATCGCTCGTCGATCTTCGTGCGCAGAGCCTTCCCCTTGGCTATCAAGTGCGGTTTGACATTCGATTCGCCAATGCCCTGGCTCCCGGTAGAGCCCGGCGCGTTCGCGACGCCGAAGCCAGTGCAGGCGCTGCCTACAATCGCAGCGCAAGCGATAACGGTTCGGCAAATCAGTTCTCGGCGTCGATAGTTCATTCTCTCCAACGCTCTTGAGTCCGGCAGGTCGCGGTTCGCGCCCTGTTGCAACAGGTTGAAGGCGGGCGAGGTCGCAGCCTCTGGTACTCGCCTGAGTACACATTCTGAGGCGAGCTGTTGCGGATGCAGTATCGACCCGGTTCTCCACGGATCACGATGTTCTGCATCGGAAAGTAGCGTCGTTTCCATGCGGTCTCGTTTGCCGGACAGGTTCAGGGGTCCGCATCGCCCCTCGATCGCGTCCGACGATTCCCGGTTGGCGACCGCAGCGACCGACGAGACCGGGCTGGGTTACTCTCCGCCCCGATGATGCGCAAGCTGGTCCTCCTCCTCGCTCTGCTCCTTCCCCTCCAGTTCGCGTGGGCGGGCGTGACGGCGTATTGCCAGCACGAGACGACCCTTGCGCAGCAACGGCACTTCGGTCACCACGAGCACGTCCATCAGGCAGCGGGCGAGAAGACGGGCGAAGTGCAACTTGCCGGCGACAACGACTGCGGTATCTGCCACGCCGCCGGTTCGGCGATGCTGCCGGACCAGCAGACCCCGACGGCCACCGCGCCCTCGTCGTCGACCTACGAGCCCGGCGACCGGCGTCGCCTGCCGACCGCACCCACCCGGGCGCCCGACCGTCCTCAGTGGCCCCGTCTCGCTTAGCCGGCGAGACGCTTCGAGACACGCTGTCCTGCGTTTCGCCGAATCCCCGGGTCAACCTGTGAGATTCGATGCGACGACTCCTGCTGCCGCTCTGGCTGGCGGCGATGTGCTTCAGCCCCTGTTCGACGCCGGCACGCGCGGCGCCACCCGACCGGGCGCCGGCGACCCGCGGCATTCCGGATGAGGTCCTGACGCTCGACCGAGCCGTCGCGCTGGCGGTAACACGCAGCTTCGCCCTTTCCGCAGCGAGCAACCAGGTCGAAGCCGCGGCCGGCGCCGCGCAGCAGGCCGGGTTGCCGCGCAATCCGTCGTTCAGCGCGCTCGTCGAGGACATGCGACGCGATGCGCGGACCGCGACGGCCACGATCGATGTGCCGCTCGAGCTCGGCGGGAAGCGCGCTGCCCGAACGCTCGCCGCCGAGCGGGCTCGAGAAGCGGCCGAGGCCGAGTTCGCCAGCGTCGCGGCCGCCGTCAAGGCGACGGTCACCGGCGCGTTCTTCGACGTGCTCGTCGCGCAGGAACGCCTGGAGCTCGCGCGCGATTCGGCGGCGATCGCGGTACGCGGCACCGACGTGATCGCGAAGCGGGTCGCGGCCGGCAAGGTCTCACCGATCGACGCGACGAAAGCGCGGATCGACGAGGTCGATGCGGCGCTGGAGGTCGACGAGGCCGACACGGCGCTTCGGTCGGCCCGCCAGGCGTTGGCGTCGACCTGGAACGATGCCGACCTCGAGTTCGCGACGGTCGAAGGAAACGTCGAAGCGTTGATCGCGGTCCGCGAGCTCGCCGACCTTCAGGCTGAAGTCGATCGCGCGCCGGCGGTCGTCGCGGGGCGGCTCGAAGTCGCCCGTCAACGCGCGTTGCTCGATGTCGAGAAGCGCAGGCGCATCCCGGACCTGACGGTCACGATGGGAGTGAAGCGCGACAACGAACTCGGACGGACCCAGGCCGTCGTCGGCCTCTCGGTGCCGCTGCCGCTGTTCGACCGCAACCAGGGCGGGGTGTACGAGGCCGCCAGGCGGGCGGACAAGGCCGAGGACGAGCACCACGCCGCGCGGATCCGCGTCCTGAGCGACCTGCGGAGATCGTCGAACCAGCTGGTGCTCGCGACCCGGACCGCCGGAACCCTGAAGACGGTCGTCCTTCCCGCGGCAGAGGATGCCTTTCGAGCCGCGAGCCGCGGCTACGAAGCGGGGAAGTTCGGTTTCCTCGACGTCATCGACGCCCGGCGCACCCTGCTCGCCGCGCGCACGCGCTATCTCATCGCGTTGTCGACGTCCATTCAGGCCGCGACGACCATCGACCGCTTGCTCGGTCGGTAACTCGACGAAACGATCATGGCGACAACCACGAAACAGCGCATGGCCATCACGACCATCGTCGTCGCGGGCGTCGTGCTCGCCAGCGCGGCGCTCCTCGTTGACCGCCGTTCGCCCCATGGCGCCGAGGCGGGTTCGCCGGGGACGTCTGCGCGGGCGGGCGAGGCACACATCGAACCCGATCTGGTCAGGCTGAGCACCGAGCAGATCGAGGCGGCGGGGATCGATCTCGAGGCCGCCGGTCCCGCCACGCTCGAACTCGCAGCGCGCTTTCCGGGCGAGATTCGATTCAACGAGGATCGAACGGCGCACGTCGTTCCCCGCGCCGCCGGCGTGGTCGAACGCGTCGACGCCCATCTCGGCCAGCGCGTTCGATCCGGTGAGGTGCTCGCGACGATCAGCAGCACCACGCTCTCCGAGCAACGCAGCGAACTGCTGACCGCGATCAAGCGTCGCGAACTCGCGCGGACGACCCGACAGCGCGAGAAGAAGCTCTGGGAAGAGAAGATCTCGGCGCAGCAGGACTACCTCCAGGCGGAGAACGCCTTGCAGGAAGCCGACATCGCGGTACGGAACGCGAGCCAGAAGCTGGCCGCCGTGGGTGCGGCACCCACTTCCGGTGCGCTCAACCGCTTCGAGATCCGCGCGCCGTTCGGCGGCACGATCGTCGAGAAGCACATCGCCCTCGGCGAGGCGGTCAAGGAGGATGCGAGCATCTTCACGCTGGCCGACTTGTCGAGCGTCTGGGCCGAGTTCGTCGTCTCGGCACGGGAGCTCGCGACCGTCCGGGTCGGTCAGAAGGTGATGGTCTCGTCGACCGCTTCCGACGGCGAGATCGAGGGGACCGTCGCGTACGTCGGGTCGCTGCTCGGCGAACAGACCCGCACGGCGAAGGCCCGGGTCACGCTGTCGAACCCGGACAGCGCCTGGCGTCCGGGCCTCTTCGTCACGGTCGCGGTCGCGGCCGACCACCAGCAGGCCGCCGTGGTGGTGAAGACGGCGGCCATCCAGACCATCGACGGAAAACCCACGGTGTTCGTCGGCGAGCCGGGCGGTTTCCGGGCACGAACCATCCGATCGGGTCGCAGCGACGGAGAGAGAACCGAGGTGCTCGAAGGCGTGAAAGCAGGCGAGTCGTATGCCGCGTCGAACACGTTCGTGCTGAAGGCAGACCTCGGCAAGGTCGGCGCCGGGCACGGCCACTGACACCTTCACCGGACCCCCGCATGTTCGAACGCCTCATCCGCTTTTCGATTCGCCAGCGCTGGCTGGTCATGTTCGCGGTGCTCGGCGTTTCCATCGCGGGCGTCTTCAACTACCACCGCCTCGCCGTCGACGCCGTCGCCGATATCTCCAACGTCCAGGTCGTCGTCAACACATCGGCACCGGGTTCGAGTCCGCTCGAAACCGAGCAACGCATCACCTATCCGATCGAGACCGTGATGGCCGGCCTGCCCGGACTCGAACAGACGCGGTCGTTGTCGCGTTACGGGCTTTCCCAGGTCACCGTCATCTTCAGGGACGGGACCGATGTGCACTTCGCGCGCCAGCTCGTCAACCAGCGATTGCAGGAAGCGCGCGACCGTTTGCCGGCCGGTGCCGCGCCGACGATGGGGCCGATCTCGACCGGCCTCGGCGAGATCTATCTGTGGACCGTCGAGGCCGACGACGGTGCCACGAAACCCGACGGCACGGCCTACACGTCCTCCGACCTCCGCGAGATCCAGGACTGGGTGATCAAGCCGCAACTGCGCACGGTCCCGGGCGTGACCGAGATCAACTCCATCGGCGGCTACGAGAAGCAGTACGTGATCGCGCCCGATCTCGAACGACTGGCCGCGCACGGGCTCGATCTTGCCGACGTGGTCGCCGCTATCGAGAAGAACAACGGCAATCAGGGCGCCGGCTACATCGAACGGCGGGGCGAGCAGTATCTCGTCCGTGCGCCGGGCCAGGTCCGAACCCTCGACGACATTCGCGACGTGATCGTGGGTAGTGCGGAAGGGCAGGCCATCCGGATCCGGGACATCGCCGCCGTCGACATCGGCCGTGACCTGAGAACCGGAGCCGCGACGGAGAACGGCCGCGAGGTCGTGCTGGGCACGGTCTTCATGCTGATCGGCGAGAACAGTCGGGCCGTATCCCGAGCCGTCGACCTGCGCATGCAATCGATCAACCGGTCGCTCCCGGCCGGTGTGAGGGCCGTCACGGTCTACGACCGCACGATCCTGATCGACAAGGCGATCGCGACCGTCAGGACGAACCTGCTCGAGGGCGCGGTCCTGGTCGTCGTCGTCCTGTTCCTGTTCCTCGGCAACATCCGCGCCGCCTTCATCACGGCGATGGTCATCCCGGTGGCGATGCTGTTCACCTTCACCGGCATGGTGACCTATCGCATCAGCGCGAACCTCATGAGTCTGGGCGCGCTCGACTTCGGCATCATCGTCGACGGTGCGGTCGTGATCGTGGAGAACTGCATCCGTCGCCTCGCGCACGCGCGGGCCGTGCGAGGCCGGTCGCTCGACCGCGCCGAACGCTTCGCCGAGGTGTTCGCGGCCGCCACCGAAGCGCGCCGGCCGCTGCTCTTCGGTCAGGTCATCATCATGGTCGTCTACCTGCCGATCCTCGCGCTCACCGGCGTCGAGGGGAAGATGTTCCATCCGATGGCCTTCACGGTGCTGCTCGCGCTCGTCGGCGCGATGGTGTTGTCCGTCACGTTCGTACCGGCGGCCGTGGCTCTCTTCATCGGCGACCGGGTCTCCGAAAAGGAGAATCGTGCGATGGGCTGGGCACGACGTCGTTACGAACCGCTGCTCGACTCGACCCTTGCGAACGCCCCGGTCGTCCTGGCCTTCGCGGTGGTCGTCGTTCTCGTGTGCGGCACGGTCGCGACACGCCTGGGCAGCGAGTTCGTCCCGAACCTCGCCGAGGGCGACATCGCCATCCAGGCGCTGCGGATCCCGGGAACGAGCCTGAGTCAGTCGGTCGTCATGCAGCGGCAACTCGAGACGACGCTGAAGGCGAGGTTTCCCGAGATCGAACGGGTGTTCGCGCGGACCGGCACGGCCGAGATCGCGGCCGACCCGATGCCGCCGAACATCTCGGACGGCTACATCATGCTGAAGCCGGTCGCCCGCTGGCCGGAGCCGAGGAAGTCCCATGACGCTTTGCTCGCGGCCATTCGCGACGAGGCCGCGAAGGTGCCGGGTCACGTCTTCGAGTTCTCGCAGCCGATCCAACTGCGTTTCAACGAATTGATCTCGGGCGTCCGCTCCGACGTCGCGGTCAAGGTCTTCGGGGACGACCAAGAAGTCCTCGACGCCACGGCCGGCAGGATCGCGGCCGTCCTCCAGTCCGTACCCGGGGCGACGGAAGTCAAGGTCGAACAGACGACGGGGTTGCCGATGCTCTCGGTCAACATCGATCGGGCGAAGGCGACGCGCTACGGCCTGAACATGAACGACGTCCAGCAGGCGGTCGCGATCGCGATCGGCGGCCAGAAGGCAGGCACCTTCTTCGACGGCGACCGGCGATTCGACATCCTGGTCCGGCTACCGGAACGGGTTCGCAGCGACATCGAGGCGTTGCGCCGCCTGCCGATCCCTCTGCCGAAGTCCTCCGGCAAGGCCGAGCTCCGCGTCGCCTTCATTCCGTTGAGCGAGGTCGCCACGCTCGACGTCGCGCCGGGTCCCAACCAGGTCTCGCGTGAGGACGGCAAGCGACGCGTGGTGGTCAGCGCGAACGTCTCCGGCCGCGACCTGGGCTCGTTCGTCGCGGACGCGGGGCAGGCGATCGCCCGGCGCGTCGTGGTGCCTCCGGGCTACTGGACGAGTTGGGGCGGCACGTTCGAGCAGTTGCAGTCGGCGACGCGTCGGCTCCAGATCGTCGTGCCCGCCGCGCTGCTGCTCGTGTTCGCGTTGCTGTTCGCGATGTTCGGCAACGCGAAGGACGGGCTGCTCGTCTTCACCGGCATTCCGTTCGCGTTGACCGGCGGCGTCCTCGCGTTGTGGGCGCGCGGCATCCCGCTCTCGATCTCGGCCGCTGTCGGCTTCATCGCGTTGTCGGGTGTCGCGGTGCTCAACGGGCTGGTCATGCTGTCGTTCATCCGGCAACTGCGGGACGAGGGGAAGGGCCTCGACCAGGCGATCCGCGAGGGCGCGCTGACGCGGCTGCGCCCGGTTTTGATCACCGCGCTGGTCGCGTCGTTGGGATTCATCCCGATGGCCCTGGCGACCGGCACCGGCGCGGAGGTGCAGCGGCCGCTCGCGACCGTGGTCATCGGCGGCATCGTGTCGTCGACTTTTCTGACGCTCCTCGTGCTGCCGTTGCTCTACCGCCTGGCACACCGCGGCGATGCTGCAGCCGTTCCGCGAGCGCTGCCGGCACCGGCTCGGGGTCGGCGGTCGCAAGGCTCGTCAATCGCTCATCAACTCGGCCACCAGCTTCCGCACGATCGGTAGCGCCGGCGGCTCGGCGCGGCGCGCGAGCGTGACGATGCCGAAGCGCGCCGTCGCGTTCATCGCCGGCTTCAACGTCAGCTCGACCAGGTCGGGCGCCGCCGCGCGGATCGCGATCAGCACCGCGTCGCTGTGCCGCACCACCTCGACCAGGCTCGGGATCTCCTCGCAGCGCAGCGTCACGCACTCGGACGGATGCGCCGACGGCCCGTAACGCTCGACCATCGTCCGCGCGACCTCGTCGCTGAGCGGCGTCGACGCGATCGGGAACTGCCGCAGCATGTCGAAGCGGAGCGTGCCCTTCCAGCGCGTCAGCGGATGCTTCGCACGGACCAGGAACGCGCCGCGCATCTCGACCAGGTTCGCGACGCGGAGGTCCGGCGACGGCGACAGCGAGCGGGCATCGATGACGAGGACGTCGAGCTCGCGGTCGCGCAGGCCGCGCGTGAGGACGTCGGTGTGGCCGCGCGCCACCTCGACCTGCAGCGTCGGATGCAGTTTCGCCATCGTCTTCAGCAACGGTGTCATCAGCATCGCGCCCGGCCCGGAGCCGAGACCGAGCCGCACGCGGCCCGAGCGTCCGGCCTGCGTCCGCCGTCCGCTGCCGGCCAGCTCGTCGGCGTCGAAGACGAGCTGCCGGGCGCGCTGCACCGCGTCGGCGCCGAACGGCGTAAGCAGGCTCCGCCGGCCCACCCGGTCGAACAACGGCTGGCCGAGCTCGTCCTCGAGCGCGCGGATGCTGCGGCTGAGCGCCGGCTGGGTCAGGAACAGCGACTCGGCCGAGCGGGTGAACGATCCGCTCTGCGCGAGCGAAACCAGGTGTCGAAGCTGGACCAGCGTCATCGTCCGACCATGCATTCAAGTCATCGAAATACGTCCGATAATGCATTGGACGTCGCGGAATGGCGATCTTACATTGGGGCCATCCACCGCGTCGTCCGAGTCGGTGTCGAGGAGCCCAGCATGTTCGAGATCGCCACCCCCGATGTACGCAATCGCACCGATGGTCCGGGCGACTCGCGCCCTGCGCCGATGTCCTCCGTCGACGAGTTCATCCGCCTGCGGCGGGAGATCCACAGCGAGCCGGAACTCGCGTTCGACGAACACCGCACCGCGGCGCTGGTGGCTGCGAATCTCGAGCGCTGGGGCTACGCGGTCGAACGTGGTGTCGGCGGTACCGGCGTCGTCGGTCAACTGGTCCGCGGGCGTGGAAGCAGGCGGATCGGCCTGCGCGCCGACATGGACGCGCTGCCGATCGTCGAAGCGACCGGCGCCGCGTGGGCCAGCCACCGTCCCGGCGTGATGCATGCCTGCGGTCACGACGGCCACACCGCGATGCTGCTGGCCGCCGCGCAACGGCTCGCGGCCGACGGTCGCTTCGACGGCACGCTGAACCTGATCTTCCAGCCGGCCGAGGAAGGCGGCGGCGGTGCGCTGCGGATGATCGACGACGGCCTGTTCGAGCGCTATCCGTGCGATGCGGTGTTCGCGATGCACAACATGCCGGGCCTGCCGCAAGGCCACCTGATGTTCCGCGACGGCCCGGCGATGGCGTCGAGCGATTACGCGACCGTCACGCTGACCGGGGTCGGCGGGCACGGCGCGATGCCGCACCAGGCCGCCGATCCGATCGTGGCGGCGGCGAGCATCGTGATGGCGTTGCAGACCATCGTCGCGCGGAACGTCGATCCGCAAGCGATGGCGGTCGTCACCGTCGGCGCGTTGCATGCCGGCAGCGCGAACAACGTCATCCCGTCGACCGCGACGCTCGAACTCAGCGTGCGCGCGCTCGATCGCGAGGTGCGGTCCACGCTCGAGCGCCGCATTAAGGCGCTGGTGTCGGCGCAGGCCGACAGCTTCGGCGTCGACGCGGCGATCGCCTGGCGCACCGGCTATTCGGTGCTCGTCAACACGCCCGACGAGACCGCGTTCGCGCGTGCGGTCGGGGTCGAGCTGCGCGGCGCCGACGGCGTGACGTTGCAGGGTCCGGCGCAGTCGGGCAGCGAGGACTTCGCGTTCATGCTCGAGCGCGTCCCCGGCAGCTACCTGCTGATCGGCAACGGCGACGGCGACGCGGCCGGTGCCTGCATGGTCCACAACCCGGCGTACGACTTCAACGACGACAACATCGCGATCGGGGCCGCGTACTGGACCCTGCTCGCCGAACGATTCCTGACGGACTGACCGTCCCCGCTCCCCTCCACGAGAAACGCCATGAACGCCCCTGTCTCCCTGTCCTTCCCCGGCAACCGGCCACGTGCCGCGATACCGCAAGCGGTCGCCCCCGGCGCGGCCGGCATCTCGAAGCGCGTCGTCGAGGCGACGGTCGCCGGCAATGCGCTCGAGTTCTACGACTTCGTGACCTATGCGTTCTTCGCCGTCTACATCGGCAGGACGTTCTTCCCCGCGTCGACCGCGCTCGGCAGCCTGCTGCTGTCGGTCGCGGTGTTCGGCGTCGGTTTCGTGTCGCGGCCGCTCGGCGGCGTGCTGATCGGCGCCTTCGCCGACCGGGCCGGTCGAAAGCCCGCGATGCTGCTGACGATCGGCCTGATCACGATCGGCACGCTCGGGCTCGCCCTGACGCCTTCGTACGAGAGCATCGGTCTCGCGGCGCCGGTCATCGTCGTGCTGTGCCGGCTGATCCAGGGCCTGGCGCTGGGCGGCGAGGTCGGTCCGTCGAGCGCGTTCCTGATCGAGTCGGCGCCGTCCGATCGGCGCGGCCTGTATGCGAGCTGGCAGCTGGCGAGCCAGGGCATCGCGACGCTCGTCGCCGGCACCTTCGGCATCGCGATGATCTCGCTGCTGACGCCGGCGGAGCTGCAGGCATGGGGCTGGCGCGTCCCGTTCGCCGCGGGCCTGCTGCTGTTGCCGGTCGCGTTCTACCTGCGCCGCGCGATGCCGGAGACGCTGCACGCGGCGCCGGCGCATGCGGAGAACGTCGGGGTCCAGGGACTGGTGCGGCATCGGCGCGTCATCGCGCTCGCGATCCTGGTCGTCCTCGGCGGCACGGTGTCGAACTACGTCGGCAACTACATGACCACGTACGCGATCGCGACGCTCGAGTTCCCGCCGCTGGTCGCGATGGGCGCGACCGTGATGGTCGGCATCGCGACGCTCGCCTTCTCGCTGCTGGGCGGCTGGTTGTGCGACCGCTATGGCCGGAAGCCGGTGATGCTGTGGCCGCGTCTCGCGACCGCGCTGCTGACGGTGCCGGCGTTCGGCCTGCTCGTGGACCATCCGACCGAGGGCACGTTGCTCGCCGTCACCACGTTCCTCGCGGCGCTGACCGCGGTCAGCAGTGCGGCCTCGCTGGTCGCGATCCCCGAGCTGCTGCCGCGCGGCATCCGTGCCACCGGCCTGTCGATCGCCTACGCGGTCGGCGTCGCGCTGTTCGGCGGGACCACGCAGTTCATCGTGACGTGGCTGATCGGGGCGACCGGCAACCCGGCCGCGCCGGCCTGGTACGTGGCCGGGACCAGCGTGATCACCGCGATCGCGATGATGGCGCTGCCCGAAAGCCGCGATCGCGCGCTGGAGGATTGACCCGGTCGACCCACATAATCGAGTACCGCAGGAGAGCGCCGGGATCGATCCCGGCCACCGAAGGCGCAATCTCCCATGAACGCTCAGGTCCCGTACTGCACCCCATCATCGCCGTCTGGAGAGTCGTCATCCGTGTCAGAGGACACGCGCATGACGCGCCGAAGGAGCAAGGGCCGGGTCGACGCCCGCAGCCGAATCTCTCAGGTACCGAGGACAGAGGGAGCGGCAACACGCAGGGCGCATGCCTTGCGGGCAATCGTCCTTACTGGAGTGCTCTCATGAAAGTCATCGTCCTCGGCGCCGGTCTCCTCGGCGTCACCTCCGCGTACTTCCTGCGTCAGCAAGGCCACGACGTCACCGTGATCGACCGGCAGGCCACGCCCGCCGCGGAGACCAGCTTCGCGAACGGCGGCCAGATCTCGGTCAGCCACGCCGAACCGTGGGCCAACCCGAGCGCGCCGCTGAAGGTGCTGAAGTGGCTCGGCAAGGAAGATGCGCCGCTGCTGTTCCGTATCCGCGCCGACATGCGCCAGTGGCTGTGGGGCCTGCAGTTCCTGCGCGAATGCACGCCGGCGCGCACGCGCCACAACATCGGCCAGATCGTCCGTCTCGGCACCTACAGCCGCGACACGCTGCAGGCGTTGCGCCGCGACATCGGCATCGCGTACGACGAGCGGGCCGAAGGCATCCTCCACTTCTACACGAGCCAGAAGGAGTTCGACGGCGCCGAAGGCCCGGCCGCGCAGATGCGCGAACTCGGCTGCGACCGGCGCGTGATCTCGGCCGACGAGGCGGTGCGGATCGAGCCGGCGCTCCGCCACATCAGGCCGCAGCTCGCCGGCGCGACCTACACCGCCGAGGACGAGTCGGGCGACGCGAACCGCTTCGCGCGCGAGCTCGTCGCGCGGTGCACGGCCGACGGCGTGCAGTTCCTGATGAGCCACACGGTGACCGCGCTCCGCGAGGCGGGCGGCCGGATCGACCACGTCGAGGCGACCGATGCCGAAGGCCGCTTCCAGCGCGTCCGCGGCGATGCCTACGTGCTCGCGATGGGCAGCCTCAGCCCGCTGTACGCGGCGCCGCTCGGCATCCGCTTGCCGATCTACCCGGCCAAGGGCTATTCGGTGACGCTGCCGGTCAAGGACGCGGCGATGGCGCATCAGGTTTCGCTCACCGACGACGAATACAAGCTCGTCTTCTCGCGTCTCGGCGACAAGTTGCGGATCGCCGGCACGGCCGAGCTGAACGGCTACGACCGCGACCTGAACCGGGTTCGTTGCGAAGCGATCGTGCGCCGCACCGAGCAGCTCTTCCCGGGCGCCGGCGACACCGAGCAGGCGCAGTTCTGGACCGGGCTCCGGCCCGCCACGCCGTCGAACGTGCCGATCATCGGCCGCTCGAAGGTGCCGAACCTGTTCCTGAACACCGGGCACGGCACGCTCGGCTGGACGCACTCGTGCGGGTCGGGGAAGAGCATCGCGCGGATCGTCAGCGGCCTGCAGCCGGAGGTCGATTTCGCGTTCGCCGGCGTGCCGGCTCGCGCCGCGACGAGCGCCGGGTACGACCGGGTCCCGGCCTGACGTTCAAGGCGACCGGCCCGTCACCATCTTCTTGATCCGGTGGGCGAGCTCGTCGATCGCGAACGGCTTGGTCAGGATCTCCGTGCCGCGTGCGAGGCGGCCGTCGCCGGCGACCGCGTTGTCCGCGTAGCCGGTGATGAAGAGGACGCGCAGGTCGGGTCGTAGCGCCCGGCCCTGTTCGGCGAGCTCGGCGCCGCTCATCCCGTGCGGCAGCCCGATGTCGGTGACCAGCAGGTCGATGCGGCGGCCGGACTCGAGGACGCGCAGCGCGGAGGCGCCGTCGGACGCTTCGACGGCGGCGTAGCCGAGGTCGTCCAGCACCTCCATCACGAGCAGGCGGATGGTCGGTTCGTCGTCGACGATCAGGATCGTCTCGCCGTGCTCGGAACCGGCGTCGCCGAGATCGAACGCGGCGTCCTCGGCGACCGAGACGCTGCCGCGGTGCCGCGGCAGGTAGATCGATACCGTGGTGCCGCGGCCGACCTCGGAATAGAGGCGCACCTGCCCGCCCGACTGGCGGGCGAAGCCGTACACCATCGACAACCCGAGGCCCGTGCCCTGCCCGATCGGCTTGGTCGTGAAGAACGGTTCGAAGGCCCGGTCGACCACGTCCTTCGACATGCCGATGCCGCTGTCGGTGACGCTGATCGAGAGGTACTGGCCCGGCGGCAGGTCGCGCATCCTGCTGCCGCGGTCGTCGAGCCACTTGTTGGCGGTCTCGATCGTGATCGACCCGCCCGACGGCATCGCGTCGCGCGCGTTGATGCACAGATTCAGCAACGCGTTCTCGAGCTGGTTCGCATCCACCAGCGCCGGCCACAGGCCCGACGCGCCGACCACCTCCAGGCTCACCGTCGGCTCGACCGAGCGCCGCAGCAGGTCCTCCACGTCGCCGATCAGGCGGTTGACGTCGGTCGGCTTCGGGTCGAGCGTCTGGCGTCTCGAGAACGCGAGCAGGCGGTGGGTCAGCGCGCCGGCGCGTTTCGCCGCACCCTGCGCGGCATCGATGTAGCGCGCCACCTCGGCGCCGGTCCGCCCCTGCTTCATGCGGATCTGCAGCAGCTCGAGGCTGCCGGAGATGCCGGTCAGCAGGTTGTTGAAGTCGTGGGCGAGGCCGCCGGTCAACTGGCCGACCGCTTCCATCTTCTGCGAATGCCGCAGCGTCTCCTCGAGCTCGAGGCGCTCGCGGACGCCGTCCTGCACGCGCGCTTCGAGCGAATCGGCGAGGTCCCGCAGCCGCGCGTTCGCGGCGCGGGCCTCCTCGCGCGCCGCGAGCAGATCGTTCTCGTAGCGCCGGCGGTCGACCGCGTTGAAGATCGTGATGCGGATGAAGTCGACCGCGCCGGCCGCGTTGCGGCGTTCGCGGGCGTTGACCAGCACCGGGAGCGGCGTGCCGTTCACGCGCACCAGGTCGAGTGCGACCTCGTCGAAGTGGCCCTGCATCCGGAGCAGCGGCGCGAAGTGCGTCTCGAAGTAGATCTTGCCGGCGATGTTCAGCAGGTCCGGAAAGCGCTTGCCGACGAAGTGATCGCGGTCGTATCCGGTCCATCGTTCCAGCGTGCGGTTGCAGCGGACGATGCGCGCGTCGGCCGTCGTCGCCAGGTAGCCGCAAGGCGCTTCGTCGAAGAGGTCCCGGAGGTCCGCCTGGTCGCCATCGTCACCGGCCGGCCCGGGCGTCGTCGGGGTGCTCATGTCGCGAGGAACGCCTCGATCGCGGCGATGGTCTCGGCGGGCGCGCTCAGGTTCGGGCAGTGCCCGGTCGCGGCCATCCGCACCAGCGTGCTGTTCGGCAGTTGCCCGACCACGTACTCGCCGACGTGGTCGGGGGCGATCACGTCGTCGGCGCACTGCAGGACCAGCGTCCGTGCGGCGACATGCGCGAGGTCGGCGCGGTTGTCCGAAAGGAAGGTGGTCCGCGCGAAGTGCTTGGCGATCTCCGGATCCGTACTGCAGAAGCTGTTGGTCAATTCGTCGCCGAGTTCCGGCCGGTCCGCGTTGCCCATGATGACCGGCGCCATCGCCGCCGACCAGCCCATGTGGTTGGTGTCGAGAAAGGCGAGCAGCTCGTCGATCTGCGCCTGCGTGAAGCCGCCGCGATAGTCGCCGTCGTCGATGTAGCGGGCCGACGGGCCGACCAGCACCAGGCGGTCGAACAGTTCGGGTGCTCGGCGCGACGCGAGGACGCCCATCATGCAAGCGACCGAGTGGCCGACGAAGATGCCGTCCTCGATCCCGAGCGCGCGGCCGATCTCGACCAGGTCGTCGGCATAGCCGTCGAGCGTCGCGTAGCGGGTCGCGTCGAATGCGGACAGCTCGGAGCGACCCGCGCCGACGTGGTCGAACGTGACGACGCGATAGCGGTCCTCGAACGCCGGCGCGACGAGGCGCCACATGTTCTGGTCGCACCCGTAGCCGTGCGCGAAGATCATCGTCGCCGGTCCGGCGCCGCGCACGACGATGTGATTGCGTTCGAAGAGGTCCATGCGGGTCAGTCGACGAACCGGCGGAATGTCGGCCCGGGACGGCCGAGTGTCCTCGCCTGGAAGGTCCGTGTCCACGTCCCGGTGGTGGTGGGCCCCGCGACTCGTCACTTCTTCGTTTCCGGGCAGAATCTCGGCATGCTCGCCTCCTCGCCGATCCGTTCGCCGAGCCGTCCCGCAAGTACAGCCTCGAACGACATGACGGACCTCCACGATCTCGAACGCTTCGTCGCGGCCCAGCGCGCGGTCATCGACACGGTACGCGCCGAGCTCGGCGCGGGTCGGAAGCGCAGTCACTGGATGTGGTTCGTGTTCCCGCAGATCGCGGGACTCGGCTTCAGCGCGATGGCGGCGCGCTACGCGATCGCGTCCGCCGACGAGGCGCGCGCCTACCTGCGCCATCCGGTCCTCGGCCCGCGGCTCGTCGAGTGCACCGCGCTCGTCAACGGCGTCGAGGGGCGCTCGCTGAACGCGATCCTCGGAAGCCCCGACGACCTCAAGTTCCGCTCGTCGATGACGCTGTTCGCCGAGGTCGCTCCCGACGAGCCGGTCTTCGGACAGGCGCTCGCGAAGTACTGCGACGGGAAGGCCGACGCGCGGACGCTCGAATTGCTGCGCGCCGCCCGCTGACGCCGGCAGCAACGGCCCGGGAGATCCGCGTCCGCCGTCGTTCGCCCGCGCAGGGCTCTAACGGCCGGCGATGCGGCCCTGCAGGAAGACGAGGTACGACATCGGCCGGCGTCCGTAGGTCGAGTCGAGCGCCGACGGGCCGCGCGGGATCCCGACCACCCCGCCCAGGCCCCAGCGGACCGGACCGGTCGACACGACGTCGTAGACGTAGCCGAGCGAGAGCTTGCGGACGCGGAACGCATTGCCGTGCAACGGGGCCGTCTCGTCGAACAGCTCGTCCTTGTCGACCTGCTCGAAACGGCCGAACAACGTGTGGCGGCCGCCGACCGCGTAGGTCGACTCCACGAATGCGGCGGGGAGCCGCACCCGGGCGTGCGGGCCGCGCTGGTCGTTCCGCGCCCACGCGAGCGTCGTCGCCCACGCGTTGCCGCCGACGGTCGTGTAGTAGCTGGCCGACGCGGTGAGGCGGCGGACGCTGGTGTCGGGCTCGAGCGCTTCCGGACTCTTCAGGTCACCGTAGCTCGCCTGCAGCGCCCACGACGGGCTCGGGTTGTACGACAGGCGCGTGGACCACGAGTCGAAACGCCGCGTCTCGATGTTCCAGCGCGCCTGGTCGGGCTCGCGCCCGTTGAACCACGAACCTTCGACCTTGAACGGCCCCTCGACGAGACCGAGCGTCGCGACGCCGAACGTGATGTGCGTCGAGTCGAACCAGTGGTGCGTGAGCGGAGCCTCGGGGTTCCGCATCCCCGAGTCGCGGTGCATGAAGGTCGGCGGTCCGAGCGCCGGCTCGCCGGGAAGCCCCAGGTAGCCGAACACCGCGCGCCCTTCGCCGAGCGGCAGGCTGTAGCTCGACGACAGCTCCATGAACGCGTCGTGCGGATGCTGCCGATCGACGAGCGGCGTCGTGCCGTTCGCGGTCTCGCCGGTCTGGAACAGCAGCGGATAGCCGCTCTTGCCCATCGTCGGGTCGAGCGACAGCATG